>DASTDG010000079.1:0-5734 GCA_035710475.1 Chthoniobacterales bacterium
CCCATTGGCCGCGTCGAACAGATAATCGCGGTAACGAAAGTTCGAGACGTCGAATTGAATGGTTGAGTGCAAGTCCGCGAACCATGGCGTATTCGCCTCGGCCGCCGCCAAGCTCTTCGTCGCAGTGAGCGTGCCGGTAAACTTATCAAGTGTGCCATCTGTGAAACCGATCGATCCGCCCGACGCGCTGAAATTCGCGTTCACTTTTCCGCCGGAGATGTCGATCTTGCCGTTGAGTTGCGCCGAACCGGTAAAGCGCTGCGGCATATTCGCGGTTAAGCGCTCCAGATCGACGGCCGTCGCCGAAATCTCCAGTGCCATCGCGCTACGTCCGAATTGTTTCACTTCCCGCGGTAATTCAGCTGAGCCGCGCAGGTGAAATCCGTTCGCGCCTTGCACGAGCTCCGCTTGTTCCAAATTCGCGCGACCGTGCTCAGCCGAGACCACGAAAAGACACCGGTCGAGCGCAATTTGCGGCTGGCGGAAGTTGATCACCTGCGCAGAAACACTCCCGTTCCACGAGTCTGGTTTGTTTAAAACGCCACCAAGATCGACATTTAATTGTTCGATCTCTCCGCTGAAATAATCTTCCGGCAGAGCGAGATACTTGTTCAACGTTGCCGCGGCAATTCTTTCGCCGCGCACTCGCAGCCGCGTGTTCAGTGAATAGTCCGTCTGCTGCAACCAAATCGAACCGGAGAACGGCCCACCGAGTGCCGCCTCGACGCTGATGGTCAAAGTTTTCGAACGGATTTTCGACGCATCAACATTTACAACCCGTAACTGGTCGCGCTCATCGAGGACGAAATTACGAACGCTCAGGTTTTTGTTCGCATAAGAGGTCTGCGCGGAAAGATTGGTCCAAGACTGGCCACCGGGAAGCCGCAAGTGGCCGATGTGCAACGCGCCGGGGCTACGCGGATCGAGCACAAGATCGACATGTTCGAGGGCGAAATCATGCGGCTTGTTCCGCACGATCAGACTCACATCGATGAAGCGCGCGCGATCGGGGAAGATTGAAGGCAGAGTGATTCTCTCGTGAGGTTTCGGCGGGCGCGGTGGCAGCGGCGCGGCGGCGGGATTCAGGACGACTCGGGCGGATTGAACCTCAACGTTGCGCAAAAATTCCGTTGGGCCGTGAAGCAGCAGCGTAATCAAGTTGTAATCTGCGCGCGCAAGATCGACATCAACCGATTCGATCGCGCTCGGTCCGGTCGGTGTGATGTGTACATTCTTTAAGACAAGGTTGGTGAGAACGCCGCCTTCAACGCGAAACTCGAGCTTGAGATGTTCGCCGGCTGCGAAATGCTGCGCGGCGACGCGGAGCAACGTCCGCAAAATCGGCTGGTGTAACAACAGCACCAGCAGAACAGAAGCCGCGGCCAGTCCCAGCGCCACGCCGCGCCAGAACCGCCTGCGCGCCTCTGCGCTTGCATGACCTTCCTCGCCCACGAAAGCATCTATTCTATTTTCACCGCCGCCAATCGCAAACGCCTGCGACGATTTATGGTGGCGACTGCCGCAAGCTTCTCGCGCGAAACAGATGCACAGTGAGACCGAACCCATTCGCGAGCGACCTCGCCGTCGCGAACAGCTGCCTGCATTTTGCCTCAAATGGTGAGCTGGTCGGCCGCGATGCAGACAGCTTTTTGCACGAGGCACATCGTGAGTTTCGGCGGCGCATTGGGCGCGCGGAATTTCCCTGCGTCGGCGCCAAGGCTGCTTTGCATGAGCAAACCTATGGCTTTGCCGCGTACTCGAAGCTCGCCTCCGTGGAATCGACAGCCGGACTTTGCCGCGATCTGTTCGAGTTCCGGGAACGCGCGCGCAAGATCGACAACTACGCGACGCTCATCGCCGTTTTTGCACGCCCACTGAATCTCAGCGAAACCTACTTCGAAGACTTACTTTGGCGCCAGCTGCGTCAGCTTCACGCAGCTGACGTAGCAAGCTGGGCCGCAAACGTAAGCTCCGACCCGGCTGACTCGCATTTCTCATTCAGTTTCGCCGGACGCGCGTTTTACGTCGTTGGGATGCACGCGGCCAGCTCGCGCGCGGCGCGGCGGTTTCCGTGGCCGACGCTCGTTTTCAATCCGCACGAGCAGTTTGAACGGTTGCGCGCCGATGGGAAATGGAAGCGAATGCAGCAGACGATCCGCGCACGTGAGATGGCGTTGCAAGGCAGCATCAACCCGATGCTGAATGACTTTGGCGAGCGCTCGGAAGCGCGCCAGTATTCCGGCCGTGCGGTGAGCGATGATTGGGTTGCGCCGTTTCCAACGCGCGCAAAATGCCCGCTGGCGCACTAATGTCTCCCGCTCTTGCGCAGCCCTGTGTCATGTCGAGCGAAGTCGAGACATCTCTTACCGTCCAGGTTTGAATTGAACAATGAGAGATTCCTCGACTTCGCTCGACATGACAGGAAGGCTGGAACCACAAACCGGGACGGCGTTCGAGGTGGCGAAAGGCCAGTCGCTGCGCGTGATTGATCTCGAAGGCGAACAGGTTGCTGACTTGGTCGCGTTTAATGCGGTTGACGCGAACGAGTGGCTCTCGTCTGGCCGGAGCATCGATTACGCGAACCGGATTTATCTCACCACCGGCGATATTCTCTATTCGAACCGCAGCCGCCCGATGTTCACGATTTTGCAGGACGATGTCGGGCGCCACGATTTTTTGCTGACGCCGTGCAGTCGCGAGACATTCGCGATCATCTACGGGCAGAAGAATTATCATCCCAGCTGCTTCGAGAACCTGACCACGCAGCTTGCACGATTCGGCATCGCACCGGATTCAATTCCGACCACGTTCAATATTTTCATGAATGTGGAGATCGATACGGACGGCAAGATGTCGATCTTGCGGCCGCTTTCGAGGGCCGGCGACGCGATCACGTTGCGCGCAGAAATGGATTTGATCGTCGGCTTGACCGCCTGCTCGGCGGAACAGTCGAATAACTTCAAATTTAAACCGATCGGCTACGAAATCTGCTAGAACGCCCGGCAGGCACGAGTGTGTCACTCCAGCCGGAGCAACTTTTTGCCAACACTTTCAGCTGCGTCTGCATCGCTCTCCTTATGTGCGCGGCGCGACTAATTCGCCCAACGCGGGGAACGTTTTTCGTTGAACGCTGCGATACCTTCGCGGGCTTCGGGGGATTCCCGCGCCTGCATGTGATATTTCAAGGCAAGATCGACATCGTCCTTGACCGAGCTCGACCAGAGCTTCTCGATCAGCTTTTTTGTGTCGGCGAGCGCGCCCGGCGCGCCTTGCAAAACTGAGTCGGCAAACTTCTGGGCTTCTTTCATGATATCATCAAGCGCAACAACGCGATTGACGAGACCGATCTCCAGGGCCTTGGCCGCTTCGATCAGTTCGGAACCGAGAAGCAGGTCGCGCATGTGTCGCTCGCCAATTTGCCGACGCAGGAAAGTCATGACCAACCCCGCGACGAGTCCACGGCGCACTTCGGGATAACCGATTTTCGTGCGTTCAGCCGCGACGACAAAATCGCATGCCGACATGATTCCGGCCCCGCCCGCGACGGCGGCACCGTGCACAGCAGCAATCGTGATCAGGCGTGTTTGGCTTAAATCAATCAGCGTCTGCGCGACCAGTTCCGCCGTGAGATGCGCTTTTGTTGTATCCGCCGCCTCCTTCAAATCGAGTCCGGTGCAAAAGGCCTGGCCGGCCCCGCGCAAGATGAGCACGCGCTGGTACGGCTGATCGGATGCAACCTTGATTGCGGCGATTAATTCATTGAGCAGCTCAATCGTGAGCGCGTTGCGGCGTTTCGGGCGGTTCAGCGTTACGACCGTGACGTGGGGACTTTGTTTTTCGACGAGAACGACAGGCATGAGGTGAATGTCGAAATGCGAATCGCTGATGTCGACCTAAACTTGAATGACACCCGTGTGAAAACGTGCCGCCGGGAACGGACGTGAGACGTATTGCAGCAGCTGGATCAGAACGTCGCGCGTGTCGTGCGGCTGAATGATCGCGTCCACCCAGCCGCGCGCCGCGCCGTAACGGATGTCGGTTTGCTCTTCGTAGCTCTGTTTCACCTTTTCGCGCAGCTCTTCCAGCTCCTCGGGTCTGGCCTTTTTGTCACCGCGGTCGCGCGTCCGCGTGACGATCGTAAATATCGTGTCGGAAGCTTGCGCTGCGCCCATCACAGCGTAGCGCGCGCTCGGCCAGGCGACGATGAAACGCGGGTCGTAAGCCTTCCCGCACATCGCGTAATTGCCCGCGCCGAACGAGCCGCCAACGATGACCGTGATCTTCGGCACGACCGAATTGCTGACCGCATTGACGAGTTTCGCCCCGCTGCGGATGATCCCGCTTTCCTCGGCGTCGCGCCCGACCATGAAACCGGTCACGTCTTGGAAAAAGATAATCGGCAGTCCAGTTTGGTTGCAGTCCATCACAAACCGCGCCGCTTTGTCGGCGCTGTCGGAGTAAATGACGCCCCCCATCTGAATGCCTTGCTTTTTTGTGCGGACTTGCAGCCGTTGGTTGGCGACGATGCCGACGGCGCGACCGGCGATGCGCGCGTAGGTGGTGACGATGGTCTTGCCGTACTCGGATTTGTATTCGTCCATCGAGTTCGCGTCGACCACGCACGCCAGCAGATCGCGCGCATCGTAATTCTTTTGCCCGTCGAGGCTGACTAGATCGTAAACCGACTCGGGGTCCTTCGCCGGCTTGTAGGCGAGGCGATTCGTCGCGGTTTTTCCTGCGCCAGCTTCCGGCAGCAGCGCGACGAGTGAGCGCAAGCGCCTCAAGCAGGCCGGATCATCCTTTTCGCGGAAATCGACTGTGCCGCTGATGTCCGCATGCATTTTCGCGCCGCCCAATTCCTCGGCATCGACGATCTGACCGATTGCCGCTTTGACGAGCGACGGTCCCGCCAGGTACAAACCGCTGCCTTCCGTCATCAGAATTTTGTCACACAGCACCGGCAGATACGCGCCGCCCGCGACGCAATTGCCCATGATCGCGGCGTATTGCGGGATGCCGGCGGCCGAAATGACTGAGTTGTTGCGAAAGATCCGGCCGAAATCGTCCTCGTCGGGGAAGATTTCGTCCTGCATTGGCAGAAACACGCCGGCGGAATCGACGAGATATAGAATGGGCAACGAACATTCAAAGGCGATGCGCTGGGCGCGCAGCAGTTTTTTCACTGTCGCGGGAAAGAACGCGCCCGCTTTGACGCTGGCATCGTTCGCAATCACCATGGATGGAATGCCAATCACATTGCCGATCCCAGCGATGCAACCTGCCGCCGGGACGTTGCCCCACTCGGAATACATTTTGTAAGCCGCCCACAGGCCGATCTCAAAAAATTCCGCGTCTTTGTCCAACAGAGCAGTGATGCGCTCCCGCGTTGGCAATCGCCCGAGCTTGCGTTGCCGCTCCAAGCCGGCGGCTCCGCCGCCTTGACGCAGGACATCTTCCTCTTTTGCAATCGACTGGGAGAAATCGTGCAATGATCCAGCGGAGGATGTCGATTTGCGATGCATGCCGCGAAGCACGGGTAAGCTGCGCGTTAGCTTAGTTCAAGCGGTCCTGCGCTGTAGAGGCGCTCGCTGCGGCGAGCCGCTTAGAAGATGTCGGTCTCGGAGGTGTAACCCGCGTCTCGAATCGATCGCAGCCGCGCCTGACTGCCGCGCTCGGATTCCGGCCGGTTAATTCGTTCCAGCGCGAGCTTGAGCACAAACGGAACAGCAGCGAG
>DASTDG010000080.1:0-12204 GCA_035710475.1 Chthoniobacterales bacterium
GATGTTGAGGCCAAAGCGGTGCCCGAAGTACGGCCACGAGTCGTGATACGCCGCGAGATGCTGGCCTTTGAAGGGCAACATGGCCGCACCCCATTCCTGTAGTTTCGCGTTAATCGTGGCTTCGAATTTTTTGTAGTTGGCCTCGTAACTTGCGGCATTTGGCGCATCGACGGCGGCGAATGCTTGCGCGATGTGTTGCGCGATCGCTTTGGCGATGATTGGATCGACGGTGAAATGCGGGTTGCCAAGCGCGTGCACGTCGCCCGCGGCACGCGTCACATTCGTCGGCACATTCATCAATCGGATACCTTGTGACGCGATCACGCGACCCGGTTTGCCGATGTCGATCTTGGGATTGCGCGCGTTTTGCAAGAGCGGCGGCAACCAGCCGAGTTCGAGCTCGGCGCCGCCGTCGATCAACACATCGGCGTTGCGCAACGAAACGACGAAGCTCGGCCGCGCATCGACGAAGTGCGGGTCCTCGGTCGGCTTGGCGAGAACGAGAATGTCGATCTTGTCGCCGCCGATCTCGCGCGCAAGCGCGCCGAAGTCTGGCAATGTCGCGACGACCTTGAGTTTCGCCTCGGCCGACAACGCGCAGGCGAGAATTGCGGAGACGACTAACAGGATCTTTTTCATGACTAAAACTTATGGGCGCCGTGGGCGCCGAGGATAAATTCGAACTGCAGGAAAACCGAATCCACATCACGCCCGGCCAGAAAAAACGTCTCATCGAGGAAATCGTGATTGTACTGCAGCCGGATTTTTGAGAACTCAGTTGGATACCAGGTCAGGTTCGCGCTGACGCGGGAACGTGATTGTCGCTCGAAATCATCCGTGAATTTGGAATCTTCCATATCGAGGTAATCGCCGCGAATGCCCGCAACCCAACCCTTTTTAAATCCCCACAGCACCTGCGAATAGATTCCCCAATCGTGGAACGTCTCCGCGACTGGAAACGATTTGTCGATGCCGCGACCAGCTTGGAAGCGCCGATACATCCACTCGGTCTGCCATTTCACAAATGGAAAACCGCCCTCGGCGTTTGCGCTCTTCCATTTGTAGAGAAAATCGGCGCCGTAAATCTGCGTGCGCGAGTTAGCACCGGTCTCGTTTGAGCCAAACGCGCCCGACACTCCCGCGAGCACGACCTGAGTTGGGCTGAGATCGACCGAATTTTCCCAGCGCGGAATCCAGACGAAATCCTGCAAACCGCGGACCTCGCGATCGGTTGTTCGTCGATCGAAGAAAATTCCGTCGTCGCCGGGATTACGAAATGAATAGCCCGTTCCGCCGCGGCCATTTTGCACGGCTAAGATCAATTGCGAATACCACGGCACCGGCACGATCCACGAGAGTTGCGCGCCGACGCCGCGCAATCCATCCGGGCCGAGCAAACGTCCGTGAACGATGGGCGCATCGGCGAAGTCCCACGTGTGCGGGTGCGTCGGATTGATCCGGCCGAAGGCGGCGAAGAATTGGCCGGCTTTCAATTGCAAATTGAACGGCAAACTCGTCGTCTGGAGGAATGCTTCCTCGACTTCGACCTCGGTTTCGTTGTCGTTGTCCAATTTGAAAACAATGTTGGCGAAGCCTTCGAAGTAAGGGTCGACCGCGCCATCAAAGGCGAGCTCGATGTTGCGGGCATTGAACCCGCGTTGCTGCGGGTCGTGGTCGCCGACTTCGATGCGGTCCAGATCGCGCGCGCTGGAGTAAGCGAGTGCGAACAAGCCGTCGAAGGAAATGTTCATATAATTTCGGCCGCCACCGATGGTGATCGGCGCGGTCAGCGACGGCGCCGCCGGGGTGATTGTCGATGTTTCAGTCGTCGATGTTACAACTGAAGTATCGGTAGTTGGGAACGCTCCGGGCGAAGCGGCGGTAGATGTGGCCGGCGCAGCCGTAGTCGCTACTACGGACGCGTCTTGGGTTGGGAACTGCGGAGCGGTCGCTGCGCCAGGTGAAGCCGAAGCAGCGGCAGTGATCGGCGATGGTTCCGGTTGCTCCGGCGCATTCTCCTCGTTCATACGATCGATCCTTGCCTGTTGATCTTGCACCTGTTGTTGCAAGGTCTTCACCGTCTCGGTGAGCGCCTGCACTTGCTGGCGCAGAGCTTCGATCTCAGTGGGCGGCGGCGGGCCGGCGTCCTGGCCGAACGCGATTGCGAGCGGCGCGATCAGTAACAAAGCCGAACTGGATTTCTTGATCATGATTCGTTTTTCAAAAACAGAGCGAGTCCTCAGCAGAGTTGCGTTCGGCACGGATTGATTTGGCGGCGCAGCGAACGCAGCAACGCCGCCATCCGCCCGAGGCGGGACGAATCAACCGGTCAGGAAATTGCCGGGGGCGCGTGCTCGAAAATGCTGGCGAGCAGAAAGAGCGATCGAACCCGAACTGGGTTCAGATCAGCAACCCGCACAAATGTGATTGCCGCCGGTGCCGGAACAACGGGTGGCGGAGCGGAATGCTCATAGGCGCCCGAAGCAACGAACGTCACCGCGCAGCTGTGTTCGATGCGATTCGCGTCAGGGTGAACGCGCTCATGCAGCTGCGGCGAAACGCTTAGTGCCAGCGTCCAGAGAAAGGCTGCGGAAACGAAACCTGCAGTAACAGCGTGCCCGCGACTGAATGACCGCGGCACTGTGCTCATGGCGCGGCGAGCTTCCGGCGCTCGCGCGAATTCCGCAAGAGATTTTTGCAAGCAGTGGCAGACGCTTGACACAAGCGCCTCTACAAACAAGAAGGCCGGAGTGATTTGGAATTCATGACCGGTTTCCGATTAAGCAGCTTAATCGTTCTGCTCGCGGCGTTGTCGCCGACGCCGCCGGTCCATGAATTGCGCGATGTCGATCTTAGCGGGTGGGATTGCCTAACGAAACCAGGTGGTGCGGCAAGAACTCAGGACGGGCAGGAGCGCAACCGGCAGAAGAACCGCTCGGCGATGGATTTCACCAGCATCAAGATTAACGAGTTCGATACGTCCGGTTTCCTGGCGCAGATCGCCGAATACGATCGCCAGCTCGGAAAGAAGCACCGGCGCCTTTTGACTCCGCCGGAAAAAGAGCAACTCGTCGCCCTCGAAAACCAGGTTGTGTCGCTCACCGGTTGGCTTGTGTTGGCCTATCAAGGCATTCCGGAATCGACCAACTGCCGGAGTCACGATTTTCTCGACTGGCATTTGGAGTTGTCGCCCGAACCGGCTGATCATCCCGCGCAAGTTGGCGATCCAACACCGATCATCTGCGAAATCACTCCGCGCACGGAGAGTCTGCTTTATCGCAATGGCGTACGCGTCCAAAAGCTAGCTGCATTCATTCGCTTGGCCGACAACAGCTTTACCGGTACCGGAAACGAGCCGCACAAAATTCGCGTGACCGGTTACCTGTTTTGGGACGACGAGCACAACAGAGAGGACAGCGATGTCGGTCCGTTTATCGGATGGTTTAGCAAAGAAGGTTATCACCATCCCTGGCGCTCGACCGCGTGGGAAGTTCATCCGGTGATGAAGGTGGAGGATTTGGGAACCCGCTAATCGCAAGGTGAGGCTAATACTCAGGTCAGTGCAGGTGCTCGCCTCGCAACTGGACAGTCTGCGCGCGATAGCTTACGAGTGCGGCAGCGTATGGGCGCGGCAAAGATTTACTTCCTGATTTTTGGCGTGCTGACGATCATCGGTGGCATCATCGGCTACGTGAAGGCAGGCAGTTTGCCGTCGATCATTGCCGGCGCCGTCACCGGCGTGTTGCTGCTTGTAGCCGGCGCGTTGCTGCCGGAACACCGCGCGATCGGACTCGCGACCGGGTTCATTGTTTCGCTTCTGCTCGCGTTGCAATTTGTTCCGAAGTTCATTCGCACAGGTAGAGTGATGCCGGCCGGGATGATGTCGATCTTGAGTGTGGTTGGTCTGGTCGTGGCGATCGTCGCCTGGCTCAAGAAATAAGCGCGTGGCCCGGATTCGTCTGCGGACGTGGCGACGGCTCGTCCTGCTTTTGTTGAGTGCGATTTTTGTCGCGATCATTTACCGCTGGATCTCGCTCGAGAAACTCCAGCGTGCCGCGCCGCCGGAACTTTCGCCGACACCCCCGCCAACGCCGACCCCGACGCGTCCGCCGGTAATCACGGGACGACTCGAGACTGGCAGGTTGTTCAACGGGATCACGGTTCACTCGAGCGTGACCACCGCTCCCGGCGCGGACGCGACAACCGAACGCCAGGACCCGGAGAGTTATGTGCTGGATCTGAAATTACAGGCGCGTGTGCCGGCAGCGAACAAAGCAATGGATGAGCTTGCGAAAGTCACCCCCGAGTTACCGCGGCTGCTGCCGGGCCTTGCCGCCATGGTCGGACCCGACACGGTGTCGCCACTGTTTGGCGAGCTTTACAACACTAAAGTGAAAGCGTTGCGCGAAAACCTCGCCCGGCTCGACCAGCTTCTTTCCCGGCACAATTTTTACGATTGTCAGACGTTGCTGCAATTGCAGCATCCGCAAAGCCATCGCAAAGCGCTCCTCTTGCAGGCGGACATGGACGTGGATGCGGATGGCTCCGACGCCGACCGGATGCCGATTGGCGCCGGCGTGACGACAAACTTCAAACCCTCGACCAGTTTTCGGTGGCCGAAAAAAACTGCTGCGCCGAATCCGTACTTGCCTGCTTTCGAGCAGCAACTGAAACGTGCCGAAGACGAACTCGCACTGAAAACGACAGCGCCGGAGCGGAAACGCGAGTTGCGCAATGTGATTGCGCAGTTGCGCGCAGAGATCGGGACACTGAAGAAGTTTAGTTTCCTGATTGGCGCAACTGATCCCTATATTGTCATTCCGGGCGCGTTCACCCATGGTCGCGACACGGCGCGGACGGGTGATTATGCGCTGGTCATTTTTGGCGGCGCGATCTATCCGGCCGTAGTCGGTGACATCGGGCCGAACGACAAAGTGGGCGAAGCCTCTTTTCGCATCGCCAAACAGATCAATCCCGCGGCCACACCATACAACCGGCCGGTAAGTGATTTGAAGGTCACCTATTTGATTTTCTCTGGAACGGCGGAAGCGCCGTTTGGCCCGCCGGACCTGGACAAACTGCAAGGGCGGTGCCAGAAATTCGTGGACGAGATCGGCGGGGCAACGGTGCCGCTGTATCACTGGGAGAACATTATCCCGCCGCCGCCAACGCCAACTCCTTCGCCGTCACCGGCGCCAACGTCGACGTCCTCTCCGTCCCCGGTCGGATTGACGCCGCCGTCTCCGTCACCAGAGATTTCACCGACGTTTGCATTCCCGCTGCCGAGCGCGACGCTGAGCCGACCGTAGTCAGACGGCCAGCAGGTTGAATTGTTGCGTTCTAATTAATGGAAGGCGCTGTGCTGCCAGCGCTTTTCTTCGGGTCCGGACGCCGCGCGTGCTCCGCAAAGGGACAAAGGAATTCTGGGCATGAAGTCACTCTACAAACGCTGGTGGTTTTGGGTCGGAATCGTCGTGATCGCCGGCTTTGTGGTGGTGCACACTTGTCTGGCGATTTGGGTGCGCGATTACGTCAATCGCAAGCTCTCGGAAATTAAAGGCTATCGCGCGCATGTCGCTGCCGTGACGCTCCATCTCTGGCGCGGTGCTTACCAGATCCACAATATCGACATCAAGAAAACCAGCGGCGAAGTGCCGGTCCCGTTTTTCTCCGCGCCACTGGTCGATTTTTCAGTGCAATGGCACGCTCTCATTTTCGAGCGCGCATTGGTTGGCAACATCGAGATCCACGCGCCCAAAATGAACCTCGTCAATGGGCCGACGAAGGAGAGGCAACAGGCGCCGGTCGACGAACCATGGGCGGAAAAAATCAAGCAACTCTTTCCGCTCAAGATCAATCGTTTCGCTGTGCACAACGGCGAGATTCATTACCGCGATTTTAGCCGGCAACCGAAAGTAGATCTGACGGTGGACCATGTGCAGATGGTTGCGGTCAACCTTACCAACAGCAAAAAACTTTCCAAGAACCTGATCGCGGACATCCGCATCGAAGGACGCCCACTGCGCGAAGGCGACGCGCGCGCACAGATTTCACTCGACCCGTACGCGCGCAAACCGACGTTCGCGCTGAATTTCGAAATGAAAGACATGCCGCTGGTGAAATTAAACGATTTCGCGAAAGCCTACGGCAATTTCACCTTTGAATCCGGCACACTGAAGATGGCGATGGAAGCGAGCGCTAAGAACGGCGCCTACCAGGGCTACGTCGAGCCGGTGTTCGACCACATGGGAATCTTTAATCCGGAACATGACGCCGACAATCCGATCAGCATGGTCTGGCAGGCGATACTTGGCGGAATCACCGAGATCGTGCGCAATTACTCAAAGGATCGCTTCGGTACTAAAATCCCATTCTCCGGTACATTTGAAAATCCGAAACCCGACGTGCTGACCACCATCTTCAACGCGTTTCGCAACGCGTTCGTGCAGGCGTTCGAGGGGAAACTGCCGAACGAAAGCGTGAAGGTGCCGAAAGCCGAGCCGGAAAAAAAGCAGTGACGGTTGCGCGTCGGCCCGATCTCCCAGCGCTAATCGTAAGGGAAGTAGTCAGGTGAATACTGCGGTGGCGGCGGCGAAAACATGTACGGCCGCTGAATAAAGACCCGGGGCCGCGGAGGGGTCGGCAGATCGCTGTCACTGTCATTCGGGGTGACAAAGACGAGTCGGCCGCTTGGCAGGCGCAAGATGATGCGACCGTCCGCGGTTGTGCCGACGACGCGGGCACGAACGGAGCTGCGGTCGCGGTACGGCCCCGCGCCTTCGTCAGCGTTGTTGCGCCGTTGTGCGATTCGAGCTCGCTTCGATGTGGATCTCCGCGCCGAAGTGGACGAGGACGATTTGGCCCGCGCTGAGGTGGTTGATGGGGCAGAATTCTCCGACCGCGCTTGGCCGTTTCGTGCCGTCGAGGGGCTGGCTTGAGCCTGCGGACCCTCTGCTGGCGGAGCCGCAGGCTGCGCTGCTCCAGCGGCCGCGATCTGCGTCGAGCTGCTCGGTTCTACAGGCGCTGGCGCAGGTGGCGTAGCCGTGTTGATAGCCGATGCCGTCCCGGTTTGAACCTGCTGCGCGATTGTGCTGGCCACGGAGGTTGGCGCAGGGGCCGGAGCCGGAGGCGACTGAGTTGCCCCCGGTTCCAGCGGCGGAACGGTGTTGGCTGGTTGCGCTGCGGCAAACTGCGAGCTGTCCGGCACGCCGACCGGCACACCGATTTCACCACTGCGATGCCACAACCGTACCTCGTTCGGGAACAGTAACGCGCCAACCGCGGCTGCGGCCAGCACGAGTAGCGCAACCGCGACCACGCCGCGCCACACTTGAGCTAGCGGAGAGAGCGGCTCGCGCGGCTTCCGCCGAATGACGCCAGCGAGAGGCATGCCCAGTTTGCGCCCCAGCGTCTGCCGGCGCTCGATTTGCAAAAGGCAGTTGCGGATTTCTTTTTCGAAGACAACCGGATCCTGTGGGCGCTCGTCTGGATTTTCGCGCAACATGTGCCCGAGAGGCGTACGTAGTGGCCGCGGGAAGCGGCGCAGGTGCGAGAGATAGGCGGCCGTTGCATTCGGTCCGAGCGGCACGGCACCTGTGAGAAGAAAACACATCGTCGCCCCGAGCGAATACATTTCGGAGCGGAAATCGATCTCCCCATTGCGCCGCTGCTCTGGACTGGCAAATTGCGGCGCGATCGCCGGCGCAATTGCGCGTGTTTCCGCGCCGACAGAATGCAACTCGGCGCCGGCGAGACCGAAGTTCAACAGTTTCACCAATGGCCAGCCGCCGTCGGGAGATTGGCCAGGCACGATCAGTATGTTTGACGGTTGAACGGCTCGATGGCTCAGGCCGAAGAATGCGGCCGCGCCAACCGCGCGTACGACCTGCAGCGCCACATGCAGCGCAGCGTCTGGCGTCATCGATCCGTGCGCGACGATCCACGCATCTGCGTTTTCGCCCTGCAAATATTCCGAGGCGAGCGCGAAATAGCCATGCTCTGTACCAGTGGCAAAGAGCTTGGCAATGTTGACGTGATCCAGTTTTTGGGCGGCGGCAGCACGTGCTTCGACCTGCTCAAGCGTCGTGCTGTGCAAACTCTCGAGCGGAATTAATTGCAGCAGCACCGGTTCGCCCGAGTGCGTGTCCGTGGCTTTGTAATTAATCGCTGCTCCCACGCGGCTGACTTCATCCGGCGAACCATCCTCACGTGTACAAATGCGATAATGCTGTAAAAACGTTCTCTCCTCCATACTCCCAGCCCCAGCGGCCGAACACATCGGCACAGTACAATAACTATCGCATGTGCGGTCGAGTTGCGGGGGTGCTTGGCTACCCCGCTTGGATTCGAACCAAGAATAACGCCTCCAAAGGGCGCTGTGTTACCGTTACACCACGGGGTAAAGCGGCTTTCCGATTTTCAATTGCCGATTCTGATAAGATCGACAATCACATCTGTAGATCGCAAATCGCAAACCGCAATTTGCAAATCGCTGGGCTAAGGCCTAGAGCGTTGCGGAATAGGCGGTCGACTCACCGGCGCGTGAGAACTTTACGCTCTCGAGCGTTGACCGGACGTGATTGACGATTTCGTCAGGCGCGAGTGGTTTGCGCAATAGCCCGGCAAGCCCCTCCTCGAGCAAGCGATCAAGCTGATCCTGTTGAATAAAACCAGCGCATAACACGACCGGCACGTCCGGCCGCATATGACGCAGCCGGTGGAACGTCTCCTCGCCATTCATCATCGGCATCGTGAGATCGAGCAGCACGAGATCGAATTTATCAGGAGAGTTTCGGAACAATTCAACGCATTCAAAGCCTGATTGCGCACAGACGACATTGTAGCCGGCCTCGACCAGGATACGTTTGACCAGTGCCAGCGCCATTGCTTCGTCATCAACGAGCAGGATTGATTGGCGCGTTCCACCGCCGCTCGGTAGGCTGCGGCCGGCAAACGCCGCCAACCGCGGATGCATAAGCGCTTTCGCACCGGCGCCGCCCGTCTGTTTGACCAATTCCGCTGCGGCCAGCTCTGCGCGTTCGATGCTGGCGCGCAGCATCGCCAGATATTTTTCCGAACGGTCGCTGCCTTTCCACGCGTTATCGATTAGGGCGGCGGTGGCGGAGATGAGCTGCAGCGCGTTATTCACATCGCTGGTTGCTCTCCACATCGAACTGGCAGCAGAAATGGTTTTACCGTGTGAATTCATATGCGGGCAGCGGAAACCGTTCGGTTCACGGAGGTGGCTGGGAGCCGCGCTGTTTTGCAGCAGGTCAAGTGCCGTTTGATCGGCCAAACCATGGCGCGTTTATGCGCATTTTTGCTCTCAATCGGGTCGCATTGCCGCGCGAAAGGCGTATAGTGTTGGTCCCCACAAGATGAACGCCCTTTCCGTCGACAATCTGCACGTCACCATTGCAGCGCAGGAGATCGTGCGCGGTCTCAGCCTGACGGTGCCCCGAGGCGAGGTCCACGCCATCATGGGCCCGAACGGTTCCGGTAAAAGCACGCTTGCCAAGGTCATGGCGGGCCATCCTGATTACGAGGTCACGGGCGGGAAAATCACCATGGATGGCGAAAATCTGCTTGAGCTCGAGCCGGACGAGCGCGCCCGAAAAGGTCTTTTCCTGGCTTTTCAATACCCGAGCGAGGTGCCCGGCGTCACCATTGCAAATTTCCTTCGCGCGGCCGTGCAGGCGCGGTTGCCAGAAGGCGAAGAGCTCGAAGCAACCGAATATTACGCGAAGCTTTACGAGAAGATGGAACTGCTTGGTATGGACCGCTCCTTTACCTCGCGCTCAGTCAACGAAGGTTTCTCCGGCGGCGAAAAGAAGCGGACTGAGATTTTGCAGATGGCCATGGTCGAGCCGAAGTACGCCATTCTCGACGAGACCGACAGTGGCCTCGACATCGACGCGCTCAAGACTGTGGCGCACGGAGTGAATTCGTTGCGCGGCCCGCATATCGGTGTACTGTTAATTACACATTATCAGCGCATCCTGAACTACATCGTTCCCGACTACGTGCACGTGATGGTGCAGGGACGGATCGTGCGCAGTGGCGGGAAAGAGCTGGCTCTCGAACTCGAGGAACGTGGTTACGACTGGGCGCGTGAGGCGGCTGGCGAGATGGCGCTGGCGAGATAAGATCGACAACTGGAAAATCAACAATGACAACTGAAACCAAAGCGGTGGACATCAATCGCGGCATCGGCGATTTCGCGTATCCGGAAGTCCACGTTCGCGATGCGGGCGCCGGTTTGAGCGAGAAAACCATCCATTACATTTCCGATGTAAAAGAAGATCCGGATTGGGTCCGCGAATTTCGTCTCCGCGGTCTCAAAACGTTTCTCGAAAAGCCACTGCCCACCCATTGGGCGAGCAAGGATCTGGAGACGATCGACTTCGATAAAATCCGTTATTACCTCGCGCCTGGCACGGGGGCGAAGCGCAGCTGGGATGAAGTGCCGGAGGACATCAAGCGCACTTTTGAACGGCTTGGCATTCCGGAGCAGGAACGAAAATTCCTCGCCGGCGTGGAAGCGCAGTTCGACAGCGAAGCCGTTTACTCCAACATCAAAAAAGCAGTCGGCGAGCAGGGCGTCATTTTCGTTGGATCGACCGAAGGTCTGAAGAACCATCCGGAAATTTTCCGAAAATGGTTCGGCAAAGTCATTCCGATTGGCGACAACAAATTCAGCGCGCTCAACTCGGCGGTTTTCAGCGGCGGCTCGTTCATCTACGTCCCGCCCGGTGTGAAAGTGAAACATCCGCTCCAGGCCTACTTCCGCATCAACGCCGAAAATTTTGGCCAATTCGAGCGCACGCTCATCATCGCAGACGAAGGCTCGGAGGTGACGTACATGGAAGGTTGCACCGCGCCGAAATTTAACACCACGACGTTGCATAGCGCGGTGGTCGAATTAGTCGCGCTCAGAGGCGCCAAGATTCAATACATCACCGTGCAAAACTGGTCGGCCAACGTTTTCAATCTGGTGACCAAGCGCGGCCTCGCTCAGGAAGACGCGGAGGTTAAGTGGATCGACTGCAACATCGGCTCGCGGCTCACGATGAAATATCCGAGCGTCGTGTTGAAGGGACGCAAAGCTCGCGGCGAGGTCTTGTCGATCGCGCTCGCGAATAATGGCCAGCACCAGGACACCGGTGCGAAAATGATTCACGCTGCCGATGACACGACGTCGAACATCATTTCGAAGTCGATTTCCATCGGCACTGGTCGCGCGACTTATCGCGGTCTCGTCCACGTGCC
This sequence comes from Chthoniobacterales bacterium, assembly GCA_035710475.1. Classification (GTDB taxonomy): domain Bacteria; phylum Verrucomicrobiota; class Verrucomicrobiia; order Chthoniobacterales; family UBA10450; genus AV17. The sequence continues at coordinate 11,269 of DASTDG010000080.1, forward strand.
GAAGCACCTCAAGCATTGCAAGAACAACACCGAATGCGACGCGCTTCTCATTAATGCGACTTCACGCACTGACACCTATCCGGCGATCACCGTGCGCGGCACGGGTAACGCCGTGCAGCACGAAGCCAGCGTCTCGCAGGTCAGCGCCGAGCAAATCTTCTACATGCAACAGCGTGGCCTGACCGAAGCGCAGGCGATGAGCTTGAGCGTGAACGGATTCGTCAACGACCTCGTCCGCCAGTTCCCGATGGAGTATTCCGTAGAGCTGAAACGGCTGATCGAGCTCGAGATGGAAGGCTCCGTCGGTTAAGTCCGACGGATCTTTGTAGCGGCGGTGTCTGACCGCCGAAGATTAATTGCAAGATCGACATGCCGTTAGTCGTTCATGACGAAATAATGCAAACCGGATCGATTCTCTCCGGTCCGGTCGAGTCGCGCGATCTGCCGGACTGGTTCCGCGCGCAACAGCACGAAACATGGCAAGAGTTCGAATCGCTGCCGTCACCAACTCGCAAAGATCAGCTCTGGCGCTTCTCTAATGTCAATCTCCTCGATCTTTCGCCATTCAAAAGGGACGGCGAATTGTCCGAGGACGATCGCCGCAATGTTCTGAAATACTCGCGCGGGTTGGATGAATTCTCAGCGCGCTTGATTTTCGCGAACGACCAGCTCATCCAGCGCGACGTCGTTTCCGAAGAGCTGAAGAGACGAGGCGTGATCTTCCAGCCGCTCGAGCGCGCCATCGTGGAGCACGCCGATGTCTTCCGAAAGCATTTCATGTCTCAGCCCGCAGTGCTCGGGTCCGCCAAATTCGCCGCACTGCACAAAGCGCTCGTTTCGTCCGGCACATTTCTGTTTGTGCCTCGCGGCGTCGAAATCGAACTCCCGATTGAAATCTTCCACTGGTTGCGGGGCGATAACATGTCGCTCTTTCCG
>DASTDG010000081.1:0-3915 GCA_035710475.1 Chthoniobacterales bacterium
ATCGTCCCGGCAAAGATCGACAATCAGCGCGTCGAAGACATTCGCCATGTCCGCCGCGAAGTTCGCCCGCAAATCGTGCAGCTCCATTCCCTTCTTTTCCGGATGCGCGCGATGTTCCCGATCGATCTCGGTCGCGGCGCGTCGACGCCAATCGTGCCAGTTCTCGATCGCGACCGCGATATCGCCATGCAGAAAGACTTTTTCCTCGCGCTGCAACCGTTCCAACGCGGCGTGGATTTCGTCGGCGCTGAAGCGAGAGTTGCGCAACAACAGCGAAGTGCGCGCCGCGCCGCGTCGCGAAAGTTCCGATACGACGCAAAGATCAACATTATTTTGATCCGCATCCGCATTTCGAATCATGCCGCCGGCGAGGGTATGTTGCTCTGATGCGTCGCGAATGACGAAGCGATCGCCGAGAAATGCGAGCACGGGACGGTCGAGTCGCAGTTGAGCCGCCGCATTTTCGCCGGCGTGAAGATGTCGATCTTCGTGCAAAAATATTCTGGCGCGAATGCGGGTGGTACCGTGATGCAAATACGCCGTCGCGCCGGACTTGATTGGCGCGACATGTTGCAAACGCAGCGATCGTTGCAGCTGAACATCCAGCGTGCTGCTCGCTTCGAAACCAACGACAGTGAGAACATCGCCACGCGCGACGTCGCGGTTTATTTCCACATCGCTGAGATTGATCGCGGTGCGCATTCCGGGCATGGCAAGATCGACATCGCGACCGTGGTTTTGAATGGAGCGAATGCGCGCAGTCAGAGTGCGAGGCTGCACGATGACTTCGTCGCCAACCCGCAATGTTCCGCCGGTCAGCGTGCCGGTCACGACGGTGCCGATCCCGCGCAAGGTGAAGGCGCGATCGACAAACAGGCGCGGTTTGCCGATGTCACGCTGCGGACTGAGATGGCAGAGCGCCGTTGCCAACGCTGCCTTCAAAGCTGCAATACCGTCCATCGCGAGGTCGCGTTTTGAAACTTGACGGCTTAAAGCCGTCAAGTTAGCGGACGCGGGGAAAGAGGTGCGAACGATCGGTGCGTCAGCGAAGTTTGTTCCGCGCAATTGTTCGCGGATCTCGCTTTCGGTTCGGTCCGCGTTGCTGATGTCGATCTTCGTGAGCGCGATCACAGCTTCCGTGACGCCCAGGTATTCCAAAATCTGGAGGTGCTCTTCGGTTTGCGGCATCCAGCCGTCATCGGCGGCGACAACAAGCAGGGCGAGATCGATCGAGCCGACCCCGGCAATCATGTTGCGCACGAAATCTTCGTGCCCCGGAACGTCGATCATCGCGGCGTGGATCTCTTCGCCGCCAGGGCCGCGCAGATTTAGTTCGGCGAAACCGAGATCGATCGTGATTTTTCTCGCCTTTTCCTCAGGCAAACGATCCGGATCGGTTCCGGTGAGTGCTTTGACCAACGAGCTCTTGCCGTGATCGACATGACCGGCGGTCGCTACGACGAAATGCTTCTGCGTCATTTCAACCACGAAGAGCACGAAGATCGTAAGGGAAATCGCCCTCACTGGCGCTTCGCGTCCGTCTCTCCCGGCGGGAAAGAGGAATAAGCCGTGACAAACCAATAATTGTCATACGGCAGTGGTGCACGCTGAACGGATGGCATCGACAACAATATCGTCCTGGGGCGGAAAGATGGTTCGCAAATCGAGCTTCAATGCGCGGTTCGCGATGTAACCGATGACGGGCGGCGTGAGCGCGCGCAACCGCGCGGCGAATTCGTTAGGCGAGCAGTTCTCCGGGCGGATATCGATGCTGATGGAAGGAATGACGGCACGCGGCGACGTGCCGCCGCCGGATTTCACAGCGCCGCGACCGACGGTGATTTGCGCCGGGAGTCCCTGCAAACGAGTGATGATGTTTGCGGCGCGGGCACGCAGCTCGTCTTTGGGAATTTTGATCAAAGCGAGCGCGGGAGTTTGAGCGGAGTCGCTGAGGTGAACATCGACAGTCGCTTGAAGCGCCGCGAGCGTGAGCTTGTCGCAGCGCAGCGCGCGGAAGAGCGATTCGCGTTTGAGGGCGGTGATGAGTCGGTTCTTGCCGAGAATGATCCCGGCCTGCGCCCCGCCGAAAAGTTTGTCTCCGCTAAAGCAAACGAGATCGGCGCCGGTGCGTAGCACTTCCGCCGGCGTGGCGTCCTGGCTGCCAAGCTGCTCGATTCGTTCGATCAGCCCGCTGCCAAGATCGACAATCAGCGGGACGCGGCGTTTGCGTGCGAGTTCCGCGAGCTCCACCGTGGAAGGCGAATCGACAAAGCCTTCCATGAAGAAATTGCTGCGGTGTGCGCGCAGGATCATGGCCGTGGTTTTGGAGATGGCGCGGCTGTAATCGGCGAGACTGGTTTTGTTGGTGGCGCCGACCTCGCGCACTTTTGCGCCAGCGGCTTCGACGATTTCGCCAATGCGGAAGCCGCCGCCGATCTGGACGAGCTCGCCGCGTGAGATGATTATTTCTGGTTTGTCCCTCGTAAAATGGCGCACGATTAGGACGAGCGCGGCGGCGCAGTTGTTGACGATGGTGGCGGCTTCGGCGCCGCAGAGAATCGCGAGATTGGTCTCGAGGTATTCGGCGCGACTGCCGCGCTGACCAGCTGCGAGATCGAACTCCAGGTTGCTATAGTTTGTCGCGATTTGGTCGATCAGCTCGCGTGCACCTTCACTCAGCGGCGCGCGACCGAAGTTGGTGTGCAGAATGACCCCGGTGCCGTTGATGAGCGGCTGCAAACGCGAGCGAACATGTCGATCTAACGCGCGCATCACCTGACGGAACACGTCGTCAACGCTGACGATTTTGCCGGACTCGCGCAGGGTGGCGAGCTCGCGACGCACGATCGCGACGATGACGCGCCGCGGAAGATCGACGTGATCGAGCGCGTCGAGGACTTTGTTGACGGCGGGCAGATAACGGCGCGACCGCGGGCTTATTTTGTGATGCATATCAACGAGCCGCCGCGTCGCGGCCGAACGACTCTGCCGATGACAACAGCGCAGGGTGTGCGCACAGTTTGCAGCAACTTCACGAGTTTTCGCAGATTGATTTCGGGGACGCTGAGCAGCAGACCACCGCTAGTTTGCGCGTCGGCGAGCAAGACGCGTTGGGCGTGCGACGTACCATCCCATTCTACCACTGCGTCCGCGGCGTTCAGGTTGTCGCGCGTGCCGCCGGGAACGCAGTCACGCGCGATCAGGTCGAACACTTCGTTGCTGATCGCGGGAACGTCGTTTACAGAAATTTCGGCGCGGACTTTACTGGCGCGGCACATGGAAGCGAGGTGACCGAGCAGGCCGAAGCCGGTGATGTCGGTGGCGGCGTGTGCTAACCCGCGTCGCGAGATTTCGGTGCCGACACTGTTGAGTTGCGACATGGAAGCGATTGCTTTGCGTGCGAGCGCACTGGAGGTGAGATTGCGTTTGATTGCAGTCGTGACGATTCCGGTGCCGAGCGGTTTGGTTAAGACGAGGACGTCGCCTGGACGGGCGTTTGCGTTCGTCAGCATCTTGCGTGGATCAACCACTCCGGTGACGGCCATCCCATAGAGTGGCTCCGGCGCGCGGACGGTGTGACCACCAACCACCGCGCAGTTTGCTTCGCGCGCTTTTGACAAGCCGCCACGCAAAATCGTCGCGACTGTTTTGGAATCGATTTTGTCATCCGGCATTCCGACAATATTCAATCCGGTAAGCGGGCGCCCACCCATTGCGAAAACGTCGGAGAGCGCGTTGGCGGCTGCGATTTCACCGTATTGAAATGCATCATCAACAATCGGGGTGAAAAAATCGACGGTTTGCACGAGCGCGCGTTTTTTATCGAGACGGAATACGCCGGCGTCATCGGCGGCGGCGGAGCCGACGAGAACGTTGCGATCGCGGCTGAACGGTAGCTGACGCAAAACTTGCGTC
>DASTDG010000082.1:0-4758 GCA_035710475.1 Chthoniobacterales bacterium
TGGATTAATTTCCTCGTGCGTCATGTAATAATGACGCTTGATGTGCTCGAAGTTTACCGTCTCGGCGATGCGCGGCTGCTGATACAAATCCATCAGGTAGCCCTGGAGGCTCGGGTAATCGAGAACTCGGCGGATGTTGCATTTGAAGTGGCCGTGATAAACGACGTCGAACCGCACGAGCGTGCAAAAGAGTCGCCAATCGGCTTCGACGATGCGGTTGCCGAACAGATAGCGACTTTTCGTTAAGCGCTGCTCAAGCTGGTCGAGCGCCTCGAATAGTTTGCGGCAGGAGATTTCATACGGCCGCTGGCGCGTGGCGAAGCCGGCCTTGTAGACGCCGTTGTTCACGTTGTCGTAGAGGAAATCGCAGAGCTGGTTGTGCTCGGCTTCGATCTCCTGCGGGAAAAAATCGAGATCTTTATTTCGGGCAAACGCGTCGAAGACATTGTTGAACATCCGGCAGATGTCGTCCTCGCAATTGTTCACGATCTTGCTTGTCTCCTTGTCCCAAAGCACGGGCACCGTCACCCGCTCTTCGAAATTTGGATTAGTGGCGGTGTAGGCTTCGCTTAGAAAATGAAATCCGTTGACTGGATCGGTCGAGGTGAATGAGTCGTTAGGCGGAAATTTTCCCGAAGACTGACGAAAGGCCCAGCCTTTCTCGTCACGGATTGGATCGACAATCGTCATGCCGATCGCGTTTTCGAGACCTTTGAGTTTTCGGAGAATGATCGTGCGACTCGCCCACGGACACGCGAGCGACACGTAAAGATGATATCGGCCGGCGGCCGCGGGATAAACTGTCGATCCATCGTTTGAGACCCATTCGCGAAATGCGTCCTCCTGACGTGCGAATTCGCCCGAGGCAGTTTGTTCAGCCGGAGCATGCGCAGGCATGAGAAGAACGTGGAAGGTAGAAATTAGGAATTAGAAAGAGTCGATCAGAAGAACCGCAGTGCCGTCGAGCTTACCGGTTCGAAAGTTATCCAGAGCGGAGTTCGCCGCTTCAAGCGGAAACAGTTCGGTTTTTGTTTTCACCGGCACGCGTAGCGCGATCTCGAGAAATTCTTCGCCGTCGCGGCGAGTCAGGTTCGCGACTGAACAGATGGTGCGCTCGTTCCAAAGATCGACATACGGAAAAGACGGGATGTCGCTCATGTGAATGCCGCCGCATACCACGATGCCGCCCTTGGCGAGCGCCCGCAGTGCAACTGGCACGAGCGTGCCGACCGGTGCGAAGATGATCGCGGCGTCGAGTTTCTCCGGGGGCAGTTCGTCCGAGCCGCCGGCCCAGACTGCGCCTAACGAGCGGGCAGATTTCTGCCCAGCTCTGTCGCCCGGGCGGGTGAAAGCGAAAACCTCTCGCCCCTGATAAACGGCGATCTGTGTGATCAGATGCGCGGCGTTGCCGAAACCGTAGATGCCGAGCCGCTTCGCGTCGCCGGTCTTGCGGTAGGAACGATAGCCGAGCATCCCCGCGCACAGCAGCGGTGCCACATCGACATCATGGTATTCGTTAGGCAAATGAAAACAAAACCGCGCGTCAGCAACGGTGAATTCGGCGTAGCCGCCATCAATGGTGTAGCCGGTGAACTTGGCGCGATCGCAAAGATTCTCGCGCGAAGATCGACAATAAACACAATCACCATCCGTCCAGCCGAGCCACGGGATGCCAACGCGATCACCGGTCTTAAATCCGGCGATGTGATCGGCGATTTCCTCAATACGGCCGACAATCTGATGGCCAAGGATCAACGGTAGCTTTGGATTAGGCAGTTCGCCATCGACGATGTGAAGATCGGTACGACAAACCGCACAGGTGGAAACCCGGATGAGCACCTGGCCGGTAACCGGTTTTGGTTTGGCCACATCACGCAAAGCGAGAGGTTTTCCCGGCTTGTCGAGAACCATCGCACGCACGTCGACCTACTTAAATGTGTACGCACGTTCGTCGCAACAGGCGCGAGTCAAGCTGAGGTTTTGCTAGCGGAGTTTACAGAAGCTAATGCAGCGACGCCGCCGTCGAGCAGTGGTATTAGCCCATTGCTCGTTAGACTTGACGGCTTTAAGCCGTCAAGTTTGTCGCCGGAAAAAGCATTATCCCGGGCGACGGGAAGCTTCCGCAGCGCCGGTATTCAGGATCTGATGCAGCGCTTGCCGAAGCCGCTGTTGAGGAATCGGTTTTCGCAGGACCACACTAACGTCTGCGTGTTGGTCGACGATCGAGGCTGTCTCGCTCGATCCGGTCATGAGAATGACCGGCTGGCCACCGCCCAATTGTTTTACCGCCGCAGCGAGCTGCAATCCAGTCATGCCGGCCATCGTTTGATCGGTGAGGAGAAGGTCGAAGTTGCCTTCCGTCAATTTTGTCATCGCTTCGCCGCCACTGGTTGCAGTCGAGACATGATGCCCATCGGCCACGAGATATTTAGCGACGACATCGCGCGGCACCGTGTCATCATCGACGACCAGAACACGAATGGAGCGATCCAGCTTGGCCGTGTCTTCGATCGTGCCGTCCGATGTTTCCGCTGCGGGCAAGCGAATTCGAAACGTGGTGCCGCGGCCGAGCGTGCTTTCAATGTCCAGGGTGCCGTTGTGGCGTTTGATGATGCCGAAAACCATGGAGAGTCCAAGACCGGTGCCCTTGTCGCCCTTCGTTGAGAAGAACGGTTCGAGACAGCGGTTGCGCACTGCCTCGCTCATGCCGCTACCTGTATCGGCGATCTCAAAGAGAACATCATCCTCGTCGCGGCGCGAGCGGAGCGTAATCGTGCCACCCTCTGGCATGGCGTCAACCGCATTGAAAATAAGGTTGGTCATTACCTCGCGAAGCTCGGACGGATTACCGCTGATGAGTGGAAGCTTTTCGAGATCGAACTCGACCGAGATGGTGCGGCCGGAGGCGAGGGCCTGCGTTTTCCATTTCGGCTGGGTCAGCGAGGCAGATTCCTCGATCACTTCGTTCAGATCGAGCGGGGCAAATACGTCTTCGATTTCGCGACCGCGATAGAAATCGCGCAACCGACTGACGACGTGCGCGGCGTCGCGTCCGGCTGTGTTCAGGGTTTTGAGATAATCCAGAGTGGTTTCGCGATCGTCCAGCGTGGCCGGATCATGGATAAGCAGATCGCTGTAGCCGATGATCGACATGAGCGCGTTATTGAAATCGTGCACGATGCCCCCGGCCATTTCGCCAAAAGCGCGAAGACGCTCCTGCTGGACGATCTGCTGCTGGGTTTGCTTGAGTTCGGCCAGCGCGCGGCTGAGGTCCGCGGTGCGCGCGGAGACTCTTTGCTCGAGAAGCGCATTGTGCTTTTGCAGTTCGAGATGGAGAAGGCGAGTGTTTAAGAGGTTGCGAATTCGCATCAGCGCCTCGGTCATGTCGAAGGGTTTTGGCAGGAAATCAGTGGCGCCTGCGGCCAGCGAGCGGCGCTTTGTCTCGGGATTCTGGTCGGCGGTGAGCACGAGGACGGGCAGGTAGTTGTCGGGAGGAAGTGCCACGCGCATCCACTGCATCACGTCAAACCCGCTTAAGTGCGGCATGTTCAAGTCGAGCAGGAGCAAATCGGGCTGCCAGTCAAGGATGCGCTGCAGAGCCTGCCTCGAATCGCTGATACTGGTGTGATTGAGAAAACCGGTGCGGTTGAGCACGCTTTGCAGAAGACAGATGTTGGATACCTCATCATCGACAATCAGAATTCGGGCCTGCTTCAGATCGTCCTCGGTCATCACTGAAACATGGACTTGTTACGCCGCGGAAAGCCGGCGGTCGTCGACAACGCTGAGCGTTATTTCGCAGCCGCCGGTTCGCTTTTCAAAATGCGGCCAATCGTTTCAATCAACAGCGCTGGATCGACCGGCTTTGCCAAAAATAACATTCCGCCGCGTTCGACGGCACCCCTGCCCGCCTCACTGTGCGATATGAGTGAAGTCAAAAATAGAATTGGAGTCTGACGTAGAACCGAGTCGGCCTGAAGTTCGCGCGCGACGTCGCCGCCGTCCTTGCCCGGCATGTCGACATCGAGAAGAACCAGGTCGGGGGTAAACGCTTTGGCCGCAGCCAAGGCCGCACTGGAACGATTCTCTTCCTGGACTTGGTAAGCGTTGGTTTTTTCAAGAATCGTTTTGACGAGGCGTGACAGCTTTGGGTCGTCGTCGACGATAAGAATTTTGTGTTTTTGCATGCGTATTCGTTTGGCGGGTCGATAGAGCACGAGCCGTGCGCGACGTTCGGTCGAGAATATCTTTTTCGGCTGCGACTTTCCGCTTGGTTTCAGCGCGAGCGAAGAGGCAAAGCAAATAGCGCCCGACTACCGGGAAGAATCCACGCGGGCGGCAGGAATACTGCTGCATCCGTTAAGGAGGCGTATGCTGTCCAGCGACACTTCAAACACGCGCAAACCAGGGACGTTGGCAGCGACTGCTACGGCCTTGATCGCAGGGCTTGTTCTCATTGGTTGGACATTCGATGTCGATCTTTTGAAGCGGGTCGTGCCCGGTCTGGTGGCGATGAATCCGATGACGGCGGTGGCGTTTCTGCTCGGCGCGATCTCACTTTTTCTTTTCTCGGATGAGAAATCGGATGGACGCGCCAGTTTTCATCCACCACTGGCGCGTGGATGCGCGTTGCTTATCGCGCTGATTGGAGTGGCAAAACTGGTGGCGATTGCCCGCGGTATCGACCTCGGCGTCGATCGGTGGCTTTTCTCTTCAAAACTGACGCTCGGGTTTCAAGTCCCGAACGTGATGGCGCCC
>DASTDG010000083.1:0-3302 GCA_035710475.1 Chthoniobacterales bacterium
ACCGGCTTGACCAACGACCTGTGGGTGCGAGTAGCACAACATCGCACCGGTGAAATGCCGGGTTTTCACGCGTGACTACACTGCGCTGCGCTCGTTTACTGCTCTCGGTTTGGCGACATCATTCCGCTCAGGGATGACAACTCCAAGCTGGGCATTCCGGCATTAGACGTCGCAGCGAATATTTGGCGGCCCTCGATGGATTCTGCCGATCAGCTCTCCAGCAGATCGAGGTCAGTAATATCCTGCGGTCGACCGACGGCTCGCTTGTTTCGGATGAGCGCGTCTTTGCCGAGTATAAAAACAGGAATGCCGTCGAGCTCAGTCGCAATCTTTTCGGCGAACGCCTCGGCGTTGCTCACGCCGGTGATACTGGTGAGCAGGTCAATTCGGTTCGGCGCGCGTCCGAGTTGAATCATCTGCTCGGGTGCCATGAAGTCCGACTCGTTAAACTTTGAAGCTGCAAACCCGAAGTCGTTTAGAAGATCGACAATCCTGGCCGCATTCTTCTGCGTCGGGTTGATCAGGATGTCCAAGTCCCCGGTATAACGCGGCCGCGCGTGAAACGCGAGGCTGTGCGCGCCGATAATAATGTACTCAACGCCGCGCGAGTTTAACAATTCGAGAAACTCTCTCAAGTCGCTGCTCAGGTGCATGGTTGAGTAGTTGGACGAGAATTTTCAGCCGCTCAGCCCCGGACAGGTCGTTGTAAAATTCGCGGTCAGCTTTTTCTGCTTTGGCGAAGCTGGTGAACTTCTGAGCGTTTTTTCGCACAAGCAAATTATACCTGCTCCCGCTGAGTTGCCGAGCCGTTTTCTCGGCACCGCGATTGCATAGCCACGGATGCACGATTAGTTCTGAGCATGAGCACGAAATGTCCAAAGAGCCCGAAGGAGATGACGAAAGGCCTTATGTATTTTCCGCGCATGCTCGACAAAATCCGGATGCATGCGCGCGGCCAGTTGCCGGAGGAATATCACAAGAACCTCGGCGCGCCGCGAGCGGCGGACGGCGCGTGCTGCAATTTCCTGCGTGTTCATTATCGCGACTTGCGCGACCGCGTGCTGCAAGGCGGCAGCGACGAGGAGATTCTCGGGTGGTGCTTCGAAAAAGGACGCCACCTAAACGAAGGCGACATCATGATTTGGAATTGCTTCAGTTCAAAACTTGGCTGGAAAGATTTCGCCACCCCAACGCTGGAGGAAGCCAAGCAGAAACACGGAATCGCCCATCGCACTGACATCGAAACGATTCCCGATCTGATCGATTTCGATGAAGGTCGCCAAAAGTGACAAGTGACTGGTGACCCGGCTTCGCTGAGCTTCGGTATGACAGGTGGGTGAGAGACGGCTTCTTGCCATTCCGAGCGAGTTGCCAGTCCAGCCCGGACCTAGGAGTCTCTCACCATGTGTCCTTCTCGCTCGAGCATCGTTGTGGCGATGGCCTTGGCCGTAAGTGCCGGGGGAACGTCTGCGCAACAGACAACGCCTGTCGCAGGATCGGCATTGCCGTTCATCGACTCGAAAGACCAGGCGATTCCCGTAGTCGGGAAATTCGTCACCATCTTTGGCGTGAAAATTCACTATGTCGATGTTGGAGCTGGTCCGACCGTAATCTTGCTGCACGGTTTGGCTGATGACCTCGGAGTTTGGCAATCGATTATACAGACGCTTGCGGCGAAACATCGCGTTATCGCGCTCGATCAGGTGGGATTCGGCCGCTCGGACAAACCGTTGCTGTGTTATCAAGCCAACACATTCGTCGACTTCCTCGACGGATTCCTTAACGAGCTGAAAATTGATCGCGCATCGCTGGTCGGCAATTCACTCGGTGGCTGGATCGCGGCAGCTTTCGAATTGGAGCATCCGGAGCGAGTCGAACGCCTTATCCTTTCTGATGCAGCAGGTTACGCGGCTTTGGCAAAAACCATGAATCCGCGCGCCTTGAGCGCGCTGCGATTAGCCAGCCGCGAGGATATTCGATATCTCGGCCCGCTGACGTTTCACGATAAACGCTTCTATGAAGATGTCGGTCTGGCGTTTAAACAGCGAGTGACCGCCGGCGACAGCTACACGGTCAGCCAACTGCTCGACTCGATGATCCGCGGCGAGGACGTTCTCGACGGCCGGCTTGGCGCGATTGAGAAGCCGACCCTCATTGTTTGGGGGCATGAGGACAAACTCATTCCGCTCAGTTTTGGTGAACGGTTTCATAAGGAGATCGCGGGTTCTAAACTTCGCGTCATCGATAATTGCGGCCACATGCCGCACGTGGAATGCCCCAAGGATTTTGCCACCGCTGTCCTCGAATTTCTCAGCGACTTAAAATGAAACGTCTTTGCACAAGCGGGCTTGCCGGAGTCTATCTAATTCTCAACGCGTGGCGGTGCGATGCGCAACAAGTACCGGCTGCGCCAACATCTCCTTCTACGCCCTCACCGACGGCAACGCCGGTGGTGTTTTCATCGCAAACGCTGGCCGATTTGAAACGGCTGCAGCAAACAGCGTTGAACAGCGATTACGCGTATCGCCAGGTCGCGCATCTCGCGAATAACATTGGGCCGCGATTAACTGGATCGGCGCAAGCGGCAAAAGCGGTCGAGTACGTCGCGAACGAGCTGAAGGCAATTGGATGCGACGTGCAGCTCGAGAGAGTGGTGGTGCCGCACTGGGTGCGCGGCGGAGAAACGGCGGCGCTCGTGCAGTTTCCCGGGATGGCTGAAAACACGACGCAGAAAATCGTCGTGTGCGCGCTCGGCGGAAGTGTGGCAACGCCGCCCGACGGAATCACAGCCGAAATGATCGCGGTTAAAAATTTCGACGAACTCAAATCGTTAGGCCGTGACAAGGTCGCGGGCAAAATCGTGCTCTTTAATTATCCATTCGACAAAGAAATGGCGGCGCAAGGTCGGGGCGGCGAGGCGTACGGCGAAGCGGTCATTTATCGGGGCGACGGCCCCAGTGCAGCGGCGCGACAAGGCGCGGTGGCGTGTTTGGTCCGTTCGGTCGGTGGCGCCGACTACCGCCTGCCGCACACTGGCCAGACAAACTACGCAAACGATGTGCCAAAAATTCCAGCGGCGGCGGTCGCGGCCGAAGACGCAGAGTTGATTGTCGATCTTGTGCGGCAAGGTCCGGTGAAAATGAACCTGGTATTAACCCCGCAAACTTTACCGGACCCGGAGAGTGCAAACGTGATCGGCGACATTAAAGGGAGCGAGCACCCCGAGCAGGTCGTGATCGTCTCTGGCCATCTTGATTCATGGGACCTCGGCACCGGCGCGATCGATGATGGCGCGGGCGTGG
>DASTDG010000084.1:0-3389 GCA_035710475.1 Chthoniobacterales bacterium
CGCGAGCTCGGCATAACAGAGCGCCGCGAAACCGCAGGCAATGCCTGCCACGATGAACGAAACCGCAATCGCCGGCCCGGCACCGGCGCGACCGAAGACAACATTGCCACCCGAGAACCACGCCTGAATAAAATTGATGACGGGCGTCTCGAGCCGCGATGCAAATGTCTGCCCCGCAGCGGCCGTTCCGGTAAGCGCGAAAATTCCCGCGCCGATGATCGCGCCGATGCCAATTGCAGTGAGGTCAAGCGCGCCGAGCGTGCGCTTCATCAGCCGCTCCGGCGCGGCTGCTTCCCGCATCAGGTGATCGGGGCTTTTGGTGCGAAAAAGCTGTAAAGCCATTGCTATGCGCTAAACATTCGATTAGCCACCGGCGGTCGGACGGATGCTGACATTTCTGCCGCGCCAGGGTCAACGCGAAGTTTCGATCACGTCGTTGGCGCGCCAGTAGCTGCGAAGATCGACATGTTCGATTTTAGCCCGGCCAATTTGCTCGCCGGCTTGCTTTTCGGCTCCATCGGGTTCGTTGCATTTATCTACGGCAAACGCATGAACCTGTGGAAGCCGATGTTTTGCGGGATTACGCTGATGATTTATCCATATTTCGTCAGCAACATCTGGTTCGTCTGGCTAATCGGCGGCGTCGGCACGGTGGCGTTGTTCTTTCTGCGATAGACGCCCATTTGCGCTTTTCATAAGCTCGGCCTGCGATGGCCGACGAAGCGGAGAAGATCATCCTCGCCGATACCGCCGTTTCAGCCATCGACCGGTCGCGACGCGGCTTTTTTCGCCGTCGCAAAATTCAACAATCACCGCCGCCGACGCACTGCGAGAACTGCCGCGGGTTACTGCACGGGCATTGGTGCGCGCAGTGCGGGCAGGCGGCGATCGATTACCGGCGATCCTTTCGTCATGTCATCGGCGACGTGCTCGATTCGTTTCTCAATTGGGACTCGAAGTTCTTTGCTACCATCGGCCTTCTCATCGCGAAGCCATGGAGCCTAACAAACGCATTCCTTTCCGGAAAACGCGTTCGCTACGTCCATCCGCTGCGGCTTTATCTCCTCGCCAGCATTCTGTTCTTCTTTGCGGTGAACTACTGGGCGCGCGCGATTCATGTCGACCCGAGCCAGCTTGGACCAAAAGACCGCGCCCAAATCGAGGCTGAACTGCAAAATAAAGATCTGCCGCCCAAAGTGCGTGAGCAGTTGCAGGCGATTTTGCGCGAACCATTGCCCACGCCCGCGGCGGAAAGCGAGGCGCCCCGCATGGACGCAGGCCCAAAGGAGCGGCCGTTTCTTTCTTTTGATGACGGAACGAAAGCAGAAACGCCGCTCGAGCGCTGGTTGGAACTGCGCGCGAAGGAGAAATTCGGCGAGCATGGCACAAGGTTCGCGCTGTTTATCAAAGCCCTGGTCAGCAACCTGCCTTACATGATGCTCTGCTGTATCCCGTTGTTCGCGTTCGTGCTCAAGATTCTTTATCTGCGACGCCGCATCTTCTACATCGACCATCTCGTTTATGCGCTGCACATTCATACTTTTGCTTACATGGGTGTGATGCTGATCGTGCTGGTGACGATTGGCTTGAACCACTCGGCTTCAGGCCGACACGACGGCTGGCTGATCGCGCTGCTTTGGTGCGCATTTGTCGCGCAGATTTTTCTCTCGATCCGCCGCGTCTATCGGCAGAGCTGGTTTATCAGCGTGCTGAAATTTCTCTTCGGCGGTCTCGCTTACCTGATCGTGCTGTCGGTCGCACTCGCGGTGACGTTCTTCATCACGCTCGCTCTGCCGACGAGCTAAGCAACCGCCGCGCTTCGGCGATCAACATGCCGATCTTGTCCACGTCTTTGCCCGCACCGCGCGCATTCTCCGGTCGCCCACCACCTTTTCCACCGACGATTGGCGCGAGCTGCTGAATCAATTTGTCCGCACGAATGGTTGCAGTCTGCTCCTTCGGAACAGACGCTACTAGTGCAACTGAGCGGTTCATCGCGCTGGCGAGAACGATTGGACCCTTCACTTTTCCCTTCAGCGCATCGGCGATTGCTTGCAGGAGATCGCCGTCGGCATCCGGCACTTCGGCGACGAGGGACTTCTGGCCGCGATGCTGGGCCTCAAGCTCTTTCGCGATGGCGGCGGCACGACTCTTCAGTTGTGCTTCGCCAGCCTTCGCCTGTTTTTTTTCCCAATCGCGAAGATCAACATCGAGCTTTTCCAGATGCGCCGCACGGATGTCGATCTGGTCGAACGTTGCGGCAATCTCAGCGTTTTCATCGAGCGGCGGTAACGCTGCAATGTCCGGTTTCTTGCGCCGCAAAATCTCAAATCGCTCCCGCTGCCGTCGCGCTTCGGCCTTCGCCCACTCGCGCGCGGCTTCACCCGCTACCGCCTCGATGCGCCGAATGCCGGCAGCGATTGCCTCTTCCCTCACGATGCGAAACGCGCCGATCTCCGATGTCGATCTTACGTGCGTGCCGCCGCACAATTCCATCGAATAACCATTCAACTTGTTAGGCGTGCCACCGATCTGCACCACGCGAACGATGTCTCCGTATTTCTCGCCAAAAAATTGCTGGATGTCTTTTCGTTTCTTCGCTTCATCGTACGGAATTTGTGTCCACGAAACCGGCGCGTTCTCGCGCATCTTCGCGTTCACAAGCTTCTCGATCTTTCGAACGGTTTCCTTTGCCAACGCCGCACTGGAAAAATCGAACGTGAGTTTGTCCGGCCCGACATAGCTGCCCTTCTGCTTCGCGTCGCGGCTGACGAGCTCGTGCAATGCCCAATGCAAAATGTGCGTAGCGGTGTGATGTCCTTGGATGAGCTTGCGTCGATCGATATCAACTGCGATGCGCACCGCTTCGCCCGGTTCCGGCGCACGGCCGTCGACCAGCCGCGTGCGATGGACAAAAATATCGCCCCGCTTTTGTGTGTCGGTGATGCGAAGCTGACCGACTTCAGTTCGGTCACGTCCAGGCACATGCAGCAATCCGCGGTCACCGACCTGTCCGCCCATTTCAGCGTAGCAAGGTGTGCGATCAAGGACCACGGCGAATTCATTCGGTTTGTTGCCAGGCAGCACCGCTTCGACCACGCCTTCTGTTTCGAAAAAATCGTAGCCGAGAAAGTTGGTTGGAGAAGCGCGGAACGTTTCCGCTTCAACCATGATCGCGTCTTTCTTGCGCGCGGCACGCGCACGCGTGCGCTGCTCCTCCATCAGCTTCTCAAAGCCTGCGACGTCAACGGTGAGACCGCGCTCGCGTGCCATCAGCTCGGTCAAATCGAGCGGAAACCCGTAAGTATCGTAAAGCTCAAACGCAGCTTCTCCGAAAAACTGCGGGATTGGAATTTCGAGGCGTTCGAACTCGGATCGCCAATTCCCTT
>DASTDG010000085.1:0-5206 GCA_035710475.1 Chthoniobacterales bacterium
TCTTGCTCGCGTCGTTGCTGCAAGCGAACGTATGCAACCTCTCGCTCGGCGACGCAATGCTCACACCGACTCGGTTCTCCTATGCCGTCCTGGCATTTACTATTGTCCTTGCCGGAGTCTTGCATTTGGGTGCGCCGCTGCTGGTCATCCTGTTCTCCTACTTCGCGCTTTCTCAGCTTCATTCTCAAGCCAAGCGCAAGTGGGTCGCACTGCTCCTATTCGTCCTTCTCGTCGCGGGAATTGCGGCGGCGGCGGTCTATTTTACGCGCGAGGCTATTCGTGCCTTGCCCGACGTCGCGGACACCTCGATTCCGTCCGCTAGCGCGTGGGCGCAGAAGCGCCAGATCGAGCTGCCGTTTACCGATTTCGAAAGCCTGCGCGCGGCCGTCATCCGGGCGCTGAAGGAGGAGGCGTCGTACTTGCAAAGTGTCGCGCACTTTGCCGGCCACACCGCGAGCGCACTGGTCTTCAGTCTCATCGCAATCGTCGCTGCGGCGAGTCTGTTTTTAACGGCAGGTTTCGGTCCTCAGCAGAGCGCAGATGGCGTGCGTACGAATCTATACTCTGTCGTGACGCGCGAGGTGACGACTCGGTTTCGCGACTTCTACCAAAGCTTCGCTACCGTCATCGGAGCGCAGCTAATGATCTCGTTGATCAACACAGCGCTGACGAGCGTATTTCTCATCGCTGTGCGTCTACCATACGCGCCGCTACTGATCGGCGTGACTTTCCTCTGCGGGCTGATCCCGATCGTCGGAAACCTGGTGAGTAACTCTGTCATCGTTTTCGTTGCCCTGTCCGTGTCGTTAAAGCTCGCCATTGCGGCACTTATTTTTCTCGTCGTCATTCACAAGCTCGAGTACGTCTTGAACAGCAAAATTATCGGTGGACGTATTCGCAATCCGGTTTGGCTGACACTGATTGCGCTGGTTATCGGCGAAAGACTGATGGGAATTCCGGGACTGATCCTTGCGCCGGTGGTGTTAAACTACTTCCGCGTCGAGATGCTTAAGATCCAGGTGCCGGCAGACACCTAGTTTCTTTTTTTACACCTCACTTGGACGTATCCCAAACTGGGCCAGCGCGGCCACCGTTCTCTCCATGGGCAGACCGATGACATTCGTGTACGAGCCCTCAATTCGTTCGATGATTTCATCGGCGCGTTCTTGTGCGGCATACGCGCCAGCCTTGTCGAGCACATCCACGCTCTTGATGTAAGCGCGGATGCGGGCGTCGGTCAGCCGACGAAAGTCGACGCGTGACACGTCTTGAAACGTTGTCCACCGTCGGCGCACTGGGTCACAGATAAAGACAGCAGAACAGACTTCGTGCGCTCGGCCGCTCAAACGCCGCAGCATCGCGGCTGCTTCACCAAGACTCTGTGGCTTCCCGAGAATGTCGGCGTCTAGCACAACTACCGTGTCGGCCGCGAGCACAATCCTTCCAAAACAACGCCGCGCAACCGCTAAAGCCTTTCGCGTCGCATTCAAACTCGTCAGCTCGCGCGCCGTAAGATCGACATCGTGACGCTCAGTGATATTCGGCGCGACAACCTGGAATTCGAAACCGGCAGCGGCGAGCAGTTCACGGCGCCGCGGCGAATTGGAAGCCAATACCAGCGGCGACTTCACCGCTTGAACGAGCAATTGCCCTACGGTTTCGGCGAAGCGGACGCGCCCGGCTTCTCTTCCGCCGCTTTTTCACCCGGCGGGACGAAATGCATTTCCGGGACTTTGATCTCCTTGAAATCTTTTGGAACCGCAAACTGCGCGTCATCGAGCGGCGCCTTACTCACGGAGACAAGCGTCGTCGTCACATTGCTGTCGCCAGCGGACACGACTGTTTTCACTGGCAGCCCCGGAAAATCGCGATAGTCAGGCAGTCGGAAATTGTTCGTCTGCCAGAGATCGGAGCTGAGTGATTGCAGTTCTTTGAGAATCGCGGCGCCATCGGGGTAGTTCGGCGCGATCCAGTAGGTCGCCTTGAAATTTGGCGTGTCGTAAACGTATTCCTCAACGTCGTAGCCGGCTATCTTCTCACTTTTGCCCGTCGGCGTCAGTTTGCCTTTGCTGGCACTGGTCGCGTTCGCGTTGAATTTCCCAATCATCTCAGCAGCGGCGCGCATCTTTTCTGCCGAGATGCGCATTACCGTCTTACGATCGTTCATCAGGTTCGCAATCTCGCCGGTCTTACTGTCGATGATAGTCGTAAGCTTGGACGATGCGTCAATCCGCGCTTTGTCGCCTTTGATCTTGATCGTCATCTCGGTGGCGCCCTGACCCGCGCCTTCGACTTTTTGTACGAGTGTAAGATCGGCTCGCGTCGAAGCGATCAGGCCGAGCGTGAAAACCAACTCCAACATAACGGATTTCATCACGGCAGTAGCTAGACTGCGGCCGCTCAAATAGCAAGTGACACCCGGACGGTATTCAAGTCCGGAACGATCAATGAAAGGGTTACCCGTCGAAGAACGGGACGAATAAGCTTGCAATTTTATAGAATGTCTAAAAACCTCAGTGTTATGAAACCGATTGGGTGCGCTCGCGCCATTGGAATGCCGATTCACCTCGAGTTCGCTTTGCCTGTTGGCCTGCTCAGTCTGGTCCTTGTCGCTGCGGCCCACGGTCAAATTAACGCCTGCCAGACGACCGCCGACGACCTCTTGACTGCCTGCCGACGCGCAGCACAGAGCAACAATGAGGTAGCTTTAGCTAATTGCGAAAACGTTCCCAACGCTGACGCACAACAAAGATGCCGAGACAAAGCGGCCGCAGATTTAAAGGACACCCAGGACACTTGTAGCGACGAGTACGATGTGCGCGTGGCTGCCTGCCAGCGTTTCGGGCCCGCTCCCTACAATCCGCGGATCGACCCGTCCAATTTTGTCAGCCGCGTTACGAATCCCTACTTTCCGTTGCCGCCGGGCACGACCTTCGTTTACGAAGGACAGACCGCGGACGGTTTCGAGCACGACGAGTTCGCGGTGACCCACCGAACGCGGACGATCCTTGGCGTCGAATGCGTGGAAGTTCACGATACCGTGCGGACCGACGGCCAGCTCACTGAGGACACCCTCGACTGGTTTGCGCAAGATAAGGCCGGCAACGTTTGGTATTTCGGCGAAAACACGCATGAGCTCGAAGACGGTCTGATCACCACTATCGAAGGCTCATTCGTGGCTGGGGTCGACCGCGCCAAGCCGGGAATCATCATGAGAGCTCATCCATTCGTCGGCGATTTTTATCGGCAAGAGTTCGCGCTCGCCAACGCTGAAGACTACGCCGAAACCGTCGGTTTGAATGCGACGGTAAAGCTAGCTAACGGCCGCACCTACACGAACTGCCTGAAATCAAAAGAAACCACGCCTTTGGAACCTGATCTGCGCGAGTTCAAGTTCTACGCCACGGGGGTCGGCAACGTTCTGGAGGTCGATGCCGTCACAGGCGACCGGCTTGAACTGGTGCGGATCAAAAGCAATTCTGAGTAGCGGGCGGCCACACAAATTGCTTGGCAGCATCGCGTCCACACGGCAGGTTAGTCTGAGCCAGACTGGCACTTCTACGCGGGTGTAGCTTAATGGTAAAGCTGTAGCCTTCCAAGCTACTGACGAGGGTTCGATTCCCTTCACCCGCTCCAGCCTTCGCTTGAGTCCGCGAAGCCGAGGCTGGAGCGAGCGCGCCGTAGGCTGGGCGCAAGGCGGGCGGCCGCGACAGACAAGCTACGGCTGGCAGGCCAGCGTCCCGCTTGTAAAATTAACGTCCTATTTTTTCTCTCTTTTCGCGATGAAACGTGCCAGTAATGTTGCAGGTAACCGGGCCGGGGTTTCCAGGCAGAATAGCGACTGCATTTTCCGTCAAAGTATTTCCGTCTGCTGACAGCACTAGCGTGCCATGGTCGCGTCCCGAATAGGCGAGGTATTGTCTCCAGTCTAACCTGTTTTTGCGCCACCACGCAGTAACCTCATCCTTCACCAGCACGCGGCCTTGTCCAAAGGCCAAAGTCTTCCCATAATCACCAATCAGAAGAACCGCGGATTTTTTGACAGGTGCCACCCCTGTTTGGCCGGCGTGGAGCGGTGAGGGGGGACGAGCGGGTATTTCATGAGTTTCCTCCCCAACCCACACACCGTAAAACCGCGGATCGGACTGCCCGCCGGATGCGGTCGACAGCCCAAAACTAAGCAGAAGACTGGCGGCCAGCAGGTCTTTTTTCATCGGGCAAGCTGTGCGTTACACACGTTTAGTGATCGTGTGAAATCAGCTCGCGATGCCGCCAGGCGTAACCGATGCCGGAGTAAATCGTTAGCGCGACGGTAATCCAAACCAGCACGCGACCGGCTTCGTGCCACGTGCCAAACCACCAGCTCGATTTTTCGTCGATGTAGCGCAGTTCATGAAGCGAAAGCAAGGCGAGAAAGAAAATCACCGTCACCACTTGCCATGAGGTCTTCTGTTTCCCGAGCCGCTCGGCCGGGAGCACGCGACCCTTGGCACTCGCCATCATCCGCAAACCGGTGATGAGAAAATCGCGCGCTACCACCGTGGTCGCGGCCCATGCCGGGACCGCCTTCAACGGCACCAGCGAAATGAACGCCGCCGCGATCATGATTTTGTCGACCAACGGGTCCATTAATTTGCCGAAGTTTGTCACCCACTTGTAACGCCGCGCGATTTCGCCATCGATGAAATCGGTCAGCCCGGCGATGAGGAAAATAACCAGCGCCGAGGTGCGCGCGTACGGCCAGGACGAATTGAGCGCGAAAACGAAGAGCACCGTCAAACCCAGTCGGCTCAGCGTGAGACGATTCGCCCAGTTCATGGCACTGTAGCCGCGGTCGGCGACCGCGGACCAGCGTCAGCGACGCGGGCTAAAGGATTGCTTTCCGCGCCCGAGTTCTGCGAAGGCGGGCCTGCCGCGCCGTAGCCTTGGCGAAGGCGGGGGTGTTTCCAGATTGGAACTTTCAGCTTCAACTCATCGACGATCCATTTGCTCGCCTCGAACGCGGCGCCGCGGTGCCCGGCCGCGACTTGCAGGAAGAGCGAAGCTTCACCGACGGCAACAAAGCCGACGCGATGTCGGATGATGACGCGGCGCAATTCAAAACGCGCAGCTGCTTGTTCCGCAATCATCGCCAGCTGGTGCTCCGCCATCGCGCCATGCGCCTCGTAATCGATTCCCTCGATTTCGCGGCCGTCCTCCAGCTTCC
>DASTDG010000086.1:0-7477 GCA_035710475.1 Chthoniobacterales bacterium
ACGAGCCCGGCGATGTGCGCCATGTCGATGAACAAAATCGCCCCGACGGAATCGGCGATTTGGCGGAGCCGTGGGAAATCGATGATGCGCGGATAAGCCGATGCACCGGCGGTGATCATCACCGGCCGCACTTCCTCCGCCTGTTTTTGCAGCGCGTTATAATCGATCATCTCCGTCTTCTCATCCACGCCGTACTGCGTCACCTGGTACAACTTGCCGGAGAAACTCGCCGGGTGACCGTGCGTGAGATGGCCGCCATGCGCGAGGTTCATGCTCAGGATTTTGTCACCGGGTTTAATGGCGGCGAAATAGACCGCCATGTTTGCCTGCGCGCCGCTGTGCGGCTGCACGTTGACGTGCTCGCAACCGAACAATCGCTTGGCGCGATCGATCGCCAGTTGCTCCGCAACATCGACATTTTCGCAGCCGCCATACCAACGTTTCCGCGGATAACCTTCGGCGTACTTGTTCGTCATCACGCTGCCCTGCGCTTCCATAACCGCGCGGCTGGTGAAATTTTCCGAGGCGATCAACTCGATGTTCTCGCGCTGCCGTTTTTCCTCGGCCATGATCGCGTCGTAAATCTCGGGATCGGTGCGGCGCAGTGCTTCGCCATAGACGCGAGATGAAGATGTCGATCTTGCGGGTTCCATCGGGTGAGCAGTATGGCTGATCACGTAAGCGCCGCCAGTGCGCGCCGCTCCCGGTGGAACAAGCGCCGATTGCTCGACAAACGCCAGCACACTCGGCAAAGCGTTTTTGATCGTGCGGGCGCAATCCTCGTAGACATCTCGGCCCAGGCCGATCGGGTCCGGCACGTCGCGCCAGACGGTCGTGCCCGGCTCCTCGAACTCGCGGAGAAGAAAAGATTTCTCACCGCCGTGGGGGAAGAGCATCTGGATCGTCTCCAGATGCGCGCCGGTCATGGCGAAAATGTGTGTCGCGCGGTCGACCAAACTCGCCGTCAGCGGTTGGCTGCGCAGCCCGGTGATGTCCACGCCTTCATCTTCGCAGACCTGCACCGCATACAAACTCGGCGGCTGACCGCGCACGGCGTGGACACCGGCCGAAGCAACTTCGATGTCCTTGCGATTGCCGATCAGGGCGCGAAACAGCCCCTCCGCGATCGGGCTGCGGCAAATGTTACCCGTGCAAACGAACAGGACGCTTTTCACGATGAGCGCGCGGCGCGCACCGCGCGTTTGCAACGTAAGATTGGACAAGGTCTAGTCAATCGGCGCAAAAATTCCGCATCTGGTACCTGTAAGATCGATAGCTGCGCTGGCCGAACATGCACGTGCTGAAAAATCTGGTCCGCGGCGCCGCCGCAAAATTTGATTACCAGATCGCGCGCCGCGCGGACGCGTTTGGCGACATGCGGCGGTTCGTCCCTGCCAGCACGCGGCCGGTGATCCTGGACATCGGCGCTAATCTCGGGCAGACGGCGAAGAAGTTCCGCGCGACGTTTCCTTCCAGCGCCATCCATTGTTTCGAGCCTGGCACTGAGACGTTCAAAGCGCTGCGACAAAACATGGCAGGCGCAAACGATGTTCATCTTTGGCATTGCGCGGTCGGGTCATCGGTTGGAAAACAGACGTTCTTCGAGAACACCGAGCCGGACATGAGCTCGTTCCTCGAACTGAGCGCGACCGGCTGGGGCGAAGTGAAAAATTATCCAATTGTCAACGTGACAACGGTCGATCAGTTCCTGACCGAGCAGAGCATTGCCGCGGTCGACATTTTGAAATCGGACACGCAAGGCTACGAGCTGGAGGTTTTCAAAGGCGCCGAGGAGGCGATGCGCCGTGGTCGCATTGGACTCGTCTATTTCGAATTCATTTTTTCCGAGATGTATCGAAGCCTGCCGCGCTTCGACGAGGTCTTTCGGTTTCTGACGGATCGCGACTTTTTGCTGGTGTCGATTTACGACATCCATCATCAGCGGAACCTCGCCGACTGGGCCAACCTTCTCTTTGTGAATCGCGAGTACCACCGCCGCAGCGGTGCCGCCGCATGACAGGAATGCGACGTCGCTGGAAATGGCTTCGTTACCGGCTCGAATGGCTGGGGTTGCTTCTCGCGACGAAGTTGATCCCGTTACTCCCGCACCGCGTTTGTTTGCGCCTTGCCCACTCCGTCGGCTGGTTAATGTCGATTTTCGATCGTCACGGCCGCGCCGTCGCCCTGAGCAATCTGGAAGTCGCCTTTGGAGAGGAATTGTCGACCTTGCAGCGCCGCAAAATTATGCGCGAATCGTATCAGCAGTTCGCGCGCACGATGAGCGACTTTCTCTGGAGCCCGCGACTGACGCGGCAAAACTTTTCGGTCTACATCGAGCTGGAAAATTTCGAGGAAGCTCTGGAAGCCGGTGGGGCCGAGCGCAGCATCATGATCGCCTGCTTTCACTACAGCAACTTCGAGTGGCTCAGCCTCGCCTGCGGATACCTCGGTTTGCCAGGCACGATCATCATGGAGCGGTTGAAAAACTCTCTGCTCGATCCGATTTTCAAAAGGCTGCGGGAACAATCCGGCCACGCGCTGATCCCCCGCGAGCGCGGAATCATCCGTCTTTACAAAGTGCTGCGGAGAAAAGGCCGCACCGCGTTGCTTGTCGATCTTACCGTGCCACCAGCCCAAGGCGCCGTCGTGATCGAATGTTTCGGGCTAAAGACGTGCGTCACCTCCGCGCACGCGTGGCTGCATGAACGCACGGGCGTATCGATTATCCCGGCGCACTGTGAGCCGGCGCCGGAGGGGCGTTACCGCTTGGTTTTCCATCGTAAGATCGACAATGTGCAAGGAATGACGCACCAGCAAATCGCGCAGGCGTGCTGGGATTCTTTCGAGCCTTACGTGCGCAAAAATCCTGCGCCGTGGCTTTGGATGTATAAACATTGGCGCTACAAACCGGCGGATGCGCGACGGCGTTATCCGTTTTATGCCAATGTCGCGCCACGATTTGAGAAACTGCTGCACCGCGAACAGCGCGATGCCGATCATTTTGTCGACCCTCACCGCAATCCTCTCCCTCAGGGAGAGGCGGACGCGAAGCGCCCATGAGGGTGTGGGCTCGGGAGCAGGAACGTCGTTACAGTACCGCAGTTGTTGACAAAAGTTGGCCGAGCTTCTCCAGTATCTGGTTATGCGAGTTATCTCCCCGTTGTTTTTCATTGCCGCGCTTGTTTGCGCGACGCTGTTCACCAGTTGCGAGACCATGCGTTTGGCCGGTGGCGGCGGAGCCTACCACGTGACCGCCTACAAACCGCACGATCCTTCGGCGGTGCGCGTGAAAGTTTCGCTCTCCAAACAGAACGTGTACGTGATGGAAGGCGACCGCTGCCTCATGTCGGCGGCTTGCTCGGTGGGTTTACCTAACAAACCGACGCCGCACGGTAATTTCACCATCTACTCGAAACAGGAACACAAGCGGTCCGGCTCCTATGGTTTCAGTGTGCAGGGCAACAATGTCGTGCCGACCACCTCCGGCCACACGTCCGGACGTTACGTTGGCTATCCGATGGGGTACTGGTGTGAGTTTGCGCCGGGCTATGGATTTCATCAGGGCTTCGTTCACCCGGTGCCGCGGACACATGGTTGTATTCGGTTGAAAGGCGAAGCCGCGCCGAAATTTTTCGCGCTCGTGCGGACCGGCACACCGGTGAATATCGCGACCTCGCAACCGGAAGACGCGACGGTTGGTCCGAAAGTGCAGCGGGTGGATGATTCGCGCACACCCGATCCGGACCCGCACATCATGGTTACGGACGCGGCGTTTCAAAAACCCGAAGGACAACTATTGGAGTAGCCGAGGCGGCCTGACGCCGCACCAACCCGTGAGCACAAATCTCATCTCCAGCGGCACGACGGCGCGCGAGAAGGTGAACTTGCGCACGCCCGACGTGATGGCGGCGGTGCAGGAGCAGGTCGAGTCGCATTATCGCAGCGACATTGTCGAGAAGATCCGCCGCGCCGGCGGCATCATTTCAGTTGGCGACACGACAGTGCGGTTGGCAAAGCAGTTCGGCTTTTGCTATGGGGTCGAGCGCGCAATCGATCTGGCTTACGCGGCGCGCAAAGTTTTCAAGGACCGCCGGCTCTTCATTGTCGGCGAGATCATTCACAACCCGGAGGTGAACCAACAGATTGCCTCGTTAGGCATCAAGAACCTGACCGGGCCTAACAAGCAAGCCGATATCTCGGATCTCGGGCCGGAAGATGTCGTCATTGTGCCGGCGTTCGGCACGGAATTGTCGATCCAACAGGAAATCAAAGAGCGCGGCTGCCAGGTCGTGGACACGACTTGCGGTGACGTAATGAGCGTGTGGAAGCGCGTGCGCAAATACGCCAGCGAATCGGCTACCTCGATCATTCACGGTAAAGCCGAGCACGAGGAAACGAAGGCGACCAGCTCGCGCGCGCTCGGCGACGGCAATGGTCATTATCTGGTCGTGCTCACGCTCGCAGATACCGACTACGTTTGCGATTACATCCGGCACGGGGGCGATAAGCAGGCGTTCTTCGACAAATTTAAAGGCGCCTACTCGCCGGGATTCGATCCGGACGTACACCTGAAAACGGTTGGCGTTGCCAATCAAACAACCATGTTGCGCGGCGAGACTGAGGAAGTGCAGCGCCGCGTCCGGCGGGCGATTGTCGATCGTGACGGTCCCGAGCTCGCAGAAAAGAATTTCCGGTTCTTCGACACGATTTGCGGCGCAACGCAGGAACGGCAGGACGCGCTTCGCGAGTTGCTCAATGTCCCGCTTGATCTGCTGCTCGTGGTCGGAGGCTACAACAGCTCGAACACGTCACATCTCGCGGAGATGGGCGAGGAGAAGTTGCCGACCTATTTCGTGCTCAATGCCTCGCGGCTGGTATCGGCCAACGAGATCAAGCATTACAACCTGCACGAGAAACGCGAAGTCGTGTCGCGCTTCTGGCTGCCGAGCGGCCCGGCGGTGATCGGCATTACGGCCGGTGCGTCGTGCCCGAACAATCTCATCGAAGAAACGCTGATTCGTTTGTTCGAGCTGCGCGGTATCCCGCGCCAGCAACTCGAGCTCGCCGCGTAGGTGGATCGGCTTCTCCGAAGGCGATGTTAAGGAAGTGCGGCTTCGCCGCCTAGATTAGCAACGCGCTCGGAGAGCGCGTTCCACCGAAGATCGCCATGTTCATCCACGCGTTTCCTACGCGCCGTGCGAATAACCATTGTCATGCGAGCAATTTGGAAAGGCAGCATCAGTTTCGGCCTGGTCAACATTCCGATCGCCCTGTATCCCGCGACGCAGAAGGAAGAGTTGAAGTTCAGGTTACTGAGAAAATCCGATCTCAGCCCAATCAACTACAAGCGCGTGGCGGAAAAGGACGGCAGGGAAGTACCTTGGGACGAGATCGTCAAAGGTTACGAGTACGACAAGGGCAAATACGTCGTGCTAAAAGACGAAGATTTCCAGCGCGTCGACATTGAAGCGACGCAGACGGTCGACATTCAGGATTTCGTCAATGTCGACGAGATCGACCCGATGTTCTTCTACAAGCCTTATTACCTCGAGCCACAAAAGGGCGGCGATAAAGCCTATGTGCTGCTGCGCGATTCGTTGAAGGACTCAAATAAGGTCGGCGTCGCAAAAGTCGTCATCAAAACCCGGCAGTATCTCGCCGGGGTAAAGCCGGAGGATGGCGTACTGGTCCTCGAGCTGATGCATTTCGCCGAGGAGCTGGCCGATCCCGAGAAGCTTCACGTGCCGAAAAAGCTCGACGCCGGCAAACGTGAGATGGACATGGCCAAGGCGCTGATCAACAGCATGACTTCAAAGTGGAACCCGGAGAAGTACCACGATGACTACCGCGAAGCGGTGATGAAAGTGATCGAGGAGAAAGTCGAACACGGCGGCGAAGAAATCGAGGAGAAACCAAAGAAAGCGCCGAAGCCGACGAAGGTAATCGATCTCGTCCAGGTATTACAGAAGAGTCTCGAACAAGCCGGCGGCGCGAAGAAAGTATCAACAACGAAACGCGCCGCGAAACATCCGCAGCGGCACAAGAAAGCCGCGTAAAGTAGCGCAAGCCTCTGGCTTGTATTCTAGGGGATCGCAAGCGTGACGCCTGCGCTACTCTTGAATTTCTTGACACGTAAGATCGACATCGTGCAGCCTGACCGGCCATGAACACTCTCAATCGATTTGCGGACCTGATCTACAGCGTCTTCCGGCTAATTGTTGGGTTGTTATTTGCCTGTCACGGCGGCCAAAAGCTTCTCGGTTTCCCGCCAGGCGGCGATGGCGCCGGACAAGGAATTTTCCTCCTTGGCGCGTGGATTGAACTCGTGGGCGGGTTGCTAATAGCTTTTGGTTTTCTGACTCGCCTTGCAGCGTTCATCGCAGCCGGCGAGATGGCGGTCGCGTACTTTATGGTCCACGCTGCTGGTAAAGCTCTTGATCACACACCGAGTGCCATCGAACAGGTGTTTCCCCTGCTAAATAAAGGTGAGCCCGCTGTGCTTTATTGCTGGTGTTTTCTTTTTTTTCTTTTCTATGGCGCTGGAGGCTGGAGCATCGATGCGCTGATTCGCAGGGGCCGCGCTGCAACACTGCCAGCGGCGACTCCGTAACGTCGACTTCCTTGCTGCTATGACACGCGGTTTCGTTGCGTTTGCCCTTCTGCTTGCCGCCGCCGCTGGGGCCGAAGTGATCAAAGACTTTGGCCGCGAACGTCTGAACACTTCGCCGCGGCACGCCGAATGGGTCGACATCAAATCAGGCACGCGCACGATCAAGGCCTTTGTCGTTTACCCGGAGCGCAAAGACAAAGCGCCGGCGGTGCTCGTGATCAGTGAAATTTTTGGCCTGACCGATTGGGTGCGCAGTTTGTGTGACGAGTTGGCCGAGAACGGCGTTATCGCGTTCGCGCCCGACTTGCATAGCGGTCAGAAGTTTGAAGATCTCGACGCCGCGCGCAAAGTCACGTCAGCGTTACCGAAGGAGCAAGTCAAAGCCGATCTCGACGCCACATCCGATTACGCGCTCACGAAAATTCCATCGTGCAACGGGACGCTTGCCGTTTGCGGGTTCTGCTGGGGCGGGGGAGTAACATTCCAATACGCAGCGACGAATCCGAAATTGAAAGCGGCCTATTCGTTCTATGGCGTCGCCATTGATAACTCCGATGACGCGGCCAAAGTCGTCTGTCCCGTTTACGGCTTCTACGGCGAGAACGACGAGCGCGTGAACGTGACCATTCCCAAAGCGGAAGAGCTGATGAAAACTGCCGGCAAAAAATACGAGCCGGTCATCTACAAAGGCGCCGGACACGGTTTCATGCGCTCAGGCGAGCCTAACAACCCGGGCGTGC
Source organism: Chthoniobacterales bacterium (assembly GCA_035710475.1). GTDB lineage: Bacteria > Verrucomicrobiota > Verrucomicrobiia > Chthoniobacterales > UBA10450 > AV17. The sequence continues at coordinate 7,351 of DASTDG010000086.1, forward strand.
GCGAAGCCGACCGGAAGGCGCGTGATGAAGCCTGGATGCGCTGGAAGAAGTTACTCGCTGAACTTGCGGGTTCCAGGTCAGGTGGATTGAGATCTCCGAGCTCGATGTTAACTTGGGCGGCCGAACG
>DASTDG010000087.1:0-4047 GCA_035710475.1 Chthoniobacterales bacterium
GCTTGCCGGGACTAATCCGTTCGTAAAATCTGGCGGAGTCGCAAATTCAAACCCTCCCGGATTTAAATTCTCTCCGCCAGCGGCGGCCACCACATCGCTGCTCAACTGGAGATTGTACGGACTGGAGTTCGAGCTCAAAAAAGGCGGGCGATTGGAGTTACCCCGGTCGCGATTGAACATCGAGTTACGGTGATAGAAAAAGATGTCGCCGGTGATACTTGTTTTGTCGTCGCCCGTGCCGAAAAGAATGTCGCTGCTATACTCGCCCGCGTCTTTGTCGAGCGTGTTGCCATAATACAGAGTCAACTGAGCGCCGCGGTAGTCTTTATAGAGCTTGAGGTTCACCACGCCAGCAACCGCATCCGCTCCGAAAGTGGTGGAAGCGCCGTCCTTCTGAATTTCGATGCTTTGGACCGCGGCAATAGGGATAGTATTTAGATCGAAGAAAGCGGCGCCCCCGGGGGAGGTCCCCGGATACGGGGCGACACGGCGGCCATCGATGAGAACAAGTGTGGCGCCTGGATCGAAACCACGCAGGGAGATTGACGCCGCCCCCGGCGGGCCGCCGCGCCGGTCGGGGTTATTCTGAACCGGAATGCTGTTCGCACTCGCCACCGTCTGACTCTTGAGAAGCTCTTCCGTGGTGGTGCCTTGACCAGACTTGTTGATCAAGTCGCGGTCGAGGGTGGATATCGGGTTGGGTCCGACTAACTCCGAGGTTGGAATGAGGGAGCCAGTCACAATCACAGACTCGCCAGTCACGGTCACCCGCTCGGCTTCCATCTCCTGAGCAAATGCGTTCGCTGCGAAAATTAAAGAGAAGGCCAGCGTCGCCGCAAGGATAGCGCACGCGGCTCCTGGCTTAATCGGCGCGCTCATGGTTAGACCCGAAGGTCCACGCAAATTGCGATTGAGCCGATTTCCATGAAAACTTCCAATCTAAATCACGGGCAACGGCATCGGGCGGTTTCCTAAACGAGGCAGGAGTAACGAAAAGGCGACCCGGACCAATGGCTTATCCTTGTCTCTGCGATTCGGCGTTGGACCCATTCAACTTGCGCTCAAGGCAGGCTGTTGAACGTTTCGTCTGTGAGATCCGCGAACAGCGCGCTTTTAATCGTCGCGCACGGCTCGACCGTGAATCCAGATTCAAGCGCACCGACGATTGCGCATGCGGCGGAGATTCGGCGACGGAAAATCTTTGCAGATATCGGCTACGCGTTCTGGAAAGAGGAACCCAGCTTGCGCGACGCAATCTTCCTGTTCGATCCGGAAGTGATTCGCGAAGTCTATGTTGTTCCGAATTTCATCAGCGAAGGTTATTTCACGCAAACGGTCGTTCCGAGAGAACTTGAGCTGAATGGCCGGACGACCAAACGCGCAGACGGTCAGATCTGGAAATATTGTGAACCGGTAGGGAATCATGCTTTGATGACTGACCTGTTGCTGCGACGGGCACATGAAATTGCACCAGGCATTGCGGAAAGCGACACGAGTCTCCTGATCGTGGCGCACGGGACTGACCTGAACGAAAACAGCGCGGTGGCGGCAAAACGCGAGGTACAAAAGATCCGCGAGCTCGGCGCGTACGCGGAGGTGCAAAACGTCTACATGGAAGAGGCGCCGCGAGTGGCGGATTGGCGGCGGTTAACAACCACACGCAACGTTGTTGTCGTTCCATTTTTCATCTCCGATGGATTGCACAGTTACGAAGACATTCCAGCGTTGCTCGGAATCGCGCAGACAAGATCGACAAACGCGAGTGGTGAGGTTTTCCTCAGCAATCCGCACAGCATCGACAATCGCTTTTTGTTTTACGGGAGTTCAATCGGAACCGATCCCCGTCTGGCCGATGTGATTCTGGCGCAGGTCGAGGCGTTCGATCGCGAAAAGTTGCACACGAGCGCAGCTTCGTGACATTTGCGCACGCCGTCGCTTCCAAGGATGAACCCGCAGACGCTTAAACGCTTACAGGAGATCGGAGCGTTTGTCCTCGCGAGCGGCTGCAAACGCAAGGACATGACAAAAGTCGCGGAAATGATCCGCGCCGCGCGCAATTACCGCTGGGTCGGCCTTTATAAAATCGTGAAGGACGATTTCGTGATCATCGCCGGCACGGGCACGGAGCCGCCGGCGTATCGGCGTTTTCCGAAGACGCAGGGACTCTGCGGCGCGGCTTTGGATTCAGGCAAGTCGATGATCGTCGGCGATGTGCGCAAAGACGTGCGCTATCTGCCGACGTTCCACACCACGCGTTCGGAGATCATCGTCCCGATGCGCAACGATCATCATCACATCGTTGGCATGCTCGACGCCGAAAGCGACCAGGTGAATGCCTTCGGCGATGACGACCGCCAATTCCTCGAGCGCGCCGGCGTGCTGATCGCGCATTGTCTGAAGTAACCGCCGAACGGCGCGATGCTCGATCCGGTTGAGCAGGCTCTCGAGCGCGAGATTGGTGAGAGTTGTTGCATCGGGGAGATTTTTATCCGCCCAACGCCCGTCGGCGGATTTGCCCTCTGCCACCGTGACGATGAGTCAAACGATGCGGTGCAAATTTTTCGCGGCGCTGAAGCGGCCGTGGAGATCGCGAAATACGACGATAGGGGCAACTATCGGCCTCTGAAGACCGCGCCGACTCTGCGGCACGGCTGGCGATTGGAACTTGTCGATCTTGCCGAGCTGCGGCGCGCTCTGGATTACCTCTATCCCGGCCGGCTCGCGATGCTGTCGGCTTGGAAGCAACACCGCCTCGCGACGCCGCCGCTGCGTGAAACGTTAGATCGACAATCGGGTATGTATCGCGTCGCAGCGAAAATCTCAGACGGACAAATCGACGAAGTCGTCGGGAATTTCTGCCGCTCGGATGGCGGTTGCTTGCGAACAATTCTCTGGCGACGCGATGGAACTGGCAAGATCGCGTCGACAAAGCTCCCGCCGCAGAAGTTCGATCCGTCGCATGACCAGACGGGACGCGGGCAACGCGCGATTCCGATGCTCTGCCAGGAGGCTTGTCATCTGCTCGTGAACGAATGTCGCAAAGCCGTGAAGGCCGAATGATCCTGCGCGCGCGCGTCGTCGTGACAATGGCCGGGCGGCCGCTCGAGAACGGCGCGGTCGCGATTTCAGGCGACCAAATTGTCGACGTTGGCAGGTTCAAGGATCTCCGCGCACGCAACTCCGGCGAGATTGTCGATCTTGGCGAGCGCGCATTATTGCCGGGCTTGATCAACGCGCATTGTCACCTCGATTACACTTGTCTGCGCGGGAAAGTTCCGCGGCAGAAATCGTTCGCCGATTGGATTCGCGCGATCAACGCGGAGAAGGCGAAGCTCGCGCCGGAAGATTACGTCGCTTCGATCAATAACGGTTTCACGGAAGTGAAACGTTTCGGGACCACGACCGCCGTCAATCTGACCGCCTTTCCGCAGCTGGTCCCGCAGATTTCCTCCCCGATTCGGACTTGGTGGTTTGGCGAACTGATCAACGTCCGCGGCACCGCAGATGCCGATCTGGCGGCGAAATTTCTACGATCAGCGGAGCACTGGGGGCTGGCGCCACACGCACCATTCACCGCTTCGGCAGGGTTGTACCGACGGTGTGAACGACTGGCGTCATTGCTGACGACGCATATCGCCGAGTCACACGAAGAAATGTCGATGTTCCGCGACGCGAGCGGGCCGCTCTACGATTTCCTGAAGGAGCTCGGTCGCGACATGAGTGATTGCGGCGGCAAGACGCCGCTCGCTTGTTTTTTAACCTTGGGAGATTCGTCGACTCCGCGCGGAGTGCCGAAGGAGTGGATGGTTGTTCATCTGAATGAGCTCACCGACAGCGATTTTAATTTGTTGGAAAAATCACCCAGGAATTTTTCGATTGTGCATTGTCCGCGTAGCCATTCCTACTTTGGCCACTCGCCGTTTCAGTTCGGGCGGTTGCGCTCGCTCGGATTCAACATCTGCCTCGGAACCGACAGTCTCGCGAGTAATGACGATCTCAGTCTGTTTGCGGAGATGCGGGCGTTTCAAAAAGAATTTCCAAACGTTT
>DASTDG010000088.1:0-8456 GCA_035710475.1 Chthoniobacterales bacterium
CGACCCAGGCGCGCGCGGCATTCAGCGCCCAAAGCGTGGCGGTAATGGAGGAGAGAAGCGCGCTGCCGATCATGAGCACGAGCTCCGCGTGGAGATGTGCGTACTTGCCGCCGAGCACAAGGAGAAATTCGTTCGGAAAGAGATTTGCCCCTAACAAGATCGACAACCCAAATGCGCTGACGCCGCCGACGATCCCCGCATACAACCAGCGCAATCTTCGCGGGCTTTGGGCGCGAGCAAATGCCGGCACGAAGACGTTCGTCAGCAGATTGCTAAGCAAAGCGAAGATCATCGCGAGCCGACTTAATGCGCCAACTTCCGCGACCGAGCTCGCGCGCCTACCGAAGAAGCTGATAAGGAAAACGGCGATTTGGGCCTGCAGACAAAAGAAAATCGCGTTGCCGGCAAGTTTGCGCACGAACCCGAGCATGGCCTTGCGATCATCGTCGTTCTCCGGCGCGTCGACATCGATCACGGTTCTCGCATAATTACGGAGCATCGCGAATTGCAGCAGGTAAACTCCCGTCGCGACGGCGATCGCCACTCCGGCGTTCAGGTAAATATATATCAGCGCGAGCAGCGCGAGCAGACGGACGCTCGCACCGACGAAATCGATCTTCTGAATGCGCACGATATCGGAGCGCAGCCGGGGAACCACGCTCAAGACATCGTTCGACAATTGCACGCCGACAGTCGCGGCAACCAACAGAACGAGAACCAGCGTGTAGAGCGCAGAGGCGCCGTTCCTGAACAGCAAAAACCACAGCACCGGCGCATTAACGAGAACGACAACTGCGCCGAGATATTTCCGCAGCGCAAGCGCAGTATTGACAAGCTGACCGAAGCGATGTCGATCTTGCCATACGCGGCCGCCGATCGAAATGAGGGCGACGCTGATACCGATATCGGCCAGCACGCTGATCGTGCCCTGCATCGTGTTCGCGATGGTAAAATACGCGTAATCGCGCTGCGCCAGAGTTCGGACAATGAGGATGCCGCTGACGAAGCCGATAAGTTGAACGACGCCTTGGATAAGGGCGAAATTGCCAACGATCCTGGCGCGCTCCAATGCGCGCCAGAGAATGGGGCGCGATTCTTCAGCGAGCGTAGATGTGATCGGCTCGAGAACATTCATCACGCGGAATCGTTTGCGCTACGGAGAAGATGTCGATCTAACACTTTCGCCGGCGGGACGCCCGAAAAGTGCAGATCACGAAGGCAAAATCGCCGGTCAGCTTACGAAAACTGAACCGGTTTCACTTCTTCGCGAGGTGGTGTCGGTGCCGCCGCTTCGCCATCGCCACCAGCAGCCGGCACGCTGTAATACTCCGAGTACTGGTAGTAATAGTACTCCGGCAAGGAGGTATCGACGAAGTTGAGGATGACGCCGGGGACGTTGACCTGGCGGCTGTAAAGTTGCTCGAGCGCCTTTCTGGTCAGGCGCGCCGAGGTGTAGGAGAGGCGGACGACGAAGAGAGTGGCGTCGATCTTGGGCGCGAGACTGGTGGTATCATCAGCGGCGAGAACGGGCGAGCTGTCGATGATGATGTAGTCGTAATTGTTATAAAGCTCGCGCAGGATGGCGTCGGTCGATTCGCGCAAAAGATACTCGCTCGGTTGTGTGGCCGTCTTGCCGCGCGGCAACAGGAACAGATTCGGATACAGAGTCGGGACGACGACTTCCTTCCAGTTCACTTCCTGCTGCAATACTTCGGAGAAACCGATTTTCGACGAGACACCAAAAGCTTCGCGCAGCCCGCCACGACGGAGATCAGCATCGATCAGCAGTGTGGACGCGCCGGAGAGCCCCATAGTGATGGCGAGATTCGCGGCCACGGTGGATTTTCCTTCATTCGGAACGGCGCTGGTGATGAGCAGTGTCTTGGGCCGTGGACCTTCATAGGGCATGAAAAAAATCGACGAGCGAACGTTCCGATACGACTCGGCGAAAACGTGGCGGGCATCGTCGGCCTGCAAGAGCGTGACCTCGCCCTTGGTTTTGTCCTTTGGAATCTGGCCGAGCACATTTTCAGAGAACTCATGCTGGAATTCGTTGAAGGAGGCCATGCGATCGTCGATGCGATCGAGCAGAACCAGAATCGCGATGCCAGCGAGCAATCCGCAACCGAGGCCAATGAGCAGGCTCTTGACCAAGCCGGGCCGCACGGAGACGGGGGCCGTCGCCATTTCCATGATTGAGACCTGGTCGCCGGAGTCGACGACCTGAGAGACGTCAACTTCTTTGAGGTTGTTCGTTAGGCGGTCGTAAAGCGTCTTGAGCCGGTCGACCTTTCCTTTGACGCGATTGAACTGCGCGAGTCGCTGACTGAGATCGAGTGCCTTGGCTTCCCATTCCTTGATGTTCGCCTGGAGGTTCTGCATTTGTTTGCCGATCGATTCACGGCGCGTCTTGAGCTTCTCGACGGTGTCCGCGCGGAACAGGTCGATCAGTTTTTCCTGCTTCGAGATTTCGTCGTCCAGCTTGATGATCTTCGGATGTTTCGGTCGCAGATCTTTGGAGAGGGTGTCGCGCTCGGCTTTTAGCATCTGCAGTTGCTGCTTGGCTTTCAGGTAATCGGCCTCCGGGCCAACGCCGGCGAAGGGCAGTCCCTGCTCCTCGTTCGGTTGTGGACTGGCGGCTGCTTCCGGCCTGATCTGCGCGCGATCGAGATTTTGATCCAGGTCGAGAAGATTCAGCAGGTCGTACTCGGTTTTGAGACTGGCGTACTCACGATTGAGTTTAACCAGGTAAGCGGCGGCGCTGTTTCCTTCTTCCTGGATAAAGCCGATGTTGTTCTGCTTCTGGAACTCGAGCATCTCGTCTTCGGCGCCGCGCAAGTCTTTTTCGGTTTGCACGAGCTGCTCAGTGATGCCGGAAATCACCGTCTGGCCCTGCCCTTCCCGCATCCCTTTTTTAAAGTCGAGATACTTTTGCATGACGGCATTGAGATAAGCCTGCGTGTAGTCCGGCGATCGCCCGATCGCCTGCAGATCGAAGATAGAGGTGCGCGGTTTTTGTGCGACGTTAATCTCCACCGGGACGAGCTGCAGTTCCGGATGCGTGGTGCGGACAAGCGCTTCGGCGCTGCGTTTCACCTCTGCGCTTTGCATCAGCTGGATCTGTGTGCCGTAAAAATTCACGCTGTCTTCGCTGTAAACTGCGCCTTGCGCGATGTTTAACTTGCCCGCAAGCATCATCTTGCTCGTGGAGAGAAAGGAGGGCGGCGTTTGATAGATAAGCCAGGCCTCGACAAAAATGCCGAGACAGACGGTGAACACGGGAATCCACCAACGCCTGACCAACAACGCTCTATAGCGATGCAGCCGCGTGATGAGCGCGGTCGACCATGCGGCAGGAGTGGATTTGTCAGCGATGGCAGCTTGCATCTTACATGTTGATCAAGCGCTGCGGCACGTAAATCTGATCGTCCGGCTCCAGCACCAGGTCTTCTTCGGTGTGGCCCTCCTCGATGACGCGTTTAAGATCGACAGTGAAATCGCGGCCGTTCTTGCGCGTGACTTTCACCTTGCGCTTGTTCGCGAAATCGCCAAAACCACCGGCGCGGATTACAGCTTTGCTGACGGTGAAAACTTCGTTCGGCGGCAGCTCCTCCGGGCCTTGTGCCTTGACCGAGCCGTAGATGTAAACCCGGCCGCGCGATTTTTCGCTGATCCGGTCCACCGCAAGGATGACGGTTGCATGGTAATAATATTCTTTTTCTAGCGCGCCCTTAATGCGATAGGCCAACTCCTTGCAGGTTTTCCCCTCGGCCGGCACCAGACCGACGTATGGCACCTCGAGATCGCCGCTATCATTTACGCGCAGTCGCTGTGAGTCGTTATCGCGATCTTCGACGACGCGAAAACTGACGTAATCATTGCGGCCGAGCCTCTTCTTGTCGTCCAGCACATCCATCGAGTTGGTGTGCATGACGGCGTTCGTTGCCGGTGGCGCCGATTCCGTGACCGGCGCGAGTGGCGCGATCGTCGGAACTGGACTGTAGGAATCCTGCGCGCGTCCTGGGGGGTTGACCAAAACGATGGCAGTGAAACTTAAGACATACAGGCGCAATCGCATTAACATTCCCGTTTCATTCCCTTAGAAACTGTAAGTGCCATCAAGTGAAACGCGGTTCTGCGTATAATCGCGCAGTGCCACGTCCGAGTCTTTGCTCGTGCCCTGATAACGCAGACCCAGAGTGACATGCGGCGTGAGCTGGTAACCGAGGGTGATCGCGCCGCCGACCCGTTGGAAATGCTCGTCAATGAAACCGCCTGACTCATCCGCATCCTCAAAAAAGAACTCAGTGGAGAGAAGGGTGCGGCGGATGAGGTTCCAGGTGGTGGTGTAGCGCACGTAATTCAATGTGATGTAGTTTGAATTGATGCCGAGCTGGCTTTCATGGCCGGCGCTCAAGCTGTGCGAAAACACCACGTTCAGCCGATGACCGATAAGGATGTTGGCGTAAAAATCGTCTAGATCTTTTTGATCCGGCGCCAGCACGCCGAAGAAATCGACCGCGTTGCGATCGAAATTGATCCGCTGGTAACCGCCGGCGGCGCGCACCTTAAGATTATTAGTCAGTTGGCTCTCGACGAATGCGCCCACGCTGTAAGTGTCGGAGTCGTTCAGCACGTGCTGGTCGTAATACGTAAAGACGGCATTGCCCTCAATCCCGACGCCCGTGGTGGAACTGACCAAGACTTGTATTGCAGCCGAGAGCTCCTCGGCGTTTCGGTTCAAATAGTCGAAGTCACTGGTCGTCGACACATAGGTGTAATGGTCGTAGCCGAGTGTCAGCAATGCTTTGTTCAGATCCCACAACGCACCGACCCCGACCGTATTTTCAAACCGCCCATAGTCCGTCACGTTGCTCAAGGCCGGCTGCTGTATCGGATCCTGCTGCAGCTGCATGCGATCATGAACATTGATGCGGAAATCGCCGACGAAAATATCCAGCGCAATCTGCGACTTGGGCGCGATCAAAATTCCGTTCGTGTCGTTTTCGGAATGGTCGAGATAAAAGGCGTAGCCCAGCCCCAGGTCCAAACGAAGCGTGTTGAGTTGGGTTAGCGGCCAAATCGCGTCGATATCGATGTTTGGGCGAACAATCACGTCATCCTCGGTGTCCTTCTCGGCAAAATTGATGTTGTCGTTGTACTCGACTCCGACCGTCGCGCTCAGGCGAAAGCGCACCGGGCCCATCATCAAGTTGTACGGGATGCGGTCGACGTCCTGGCGGCGCGCTTCGGCCGCAGCCTCACCCGCTAACGATGGACGAACTGCGTCTTGGGCGCGGAGAATCGATGGTGCGCAAAGCACGCCAACCAGAAGCGTCCCGGCGAAAAATTTTTTGCTGCGACGCGCGCGTACGCAAGAAGGAGAGTGATCGCTCATGAGGATTGAGGCCCGTTAGGTTAGCAGTTGTGGTACCATGGCGTTTGTCGTTGAACCGGCTCTCCGGCGGCGCGCCGCCGATCTGACGCCGTTGGCCCTTCGGCAAAATCGCTGATCCCGTTTTCTCTTTTTAAGTGGGCGACTTCTTACACCAAAATTCTTCGTCCGAGCAAGTGAAATCAGCGAAATCTCTTCCCGAGCGACTGGCAGCCGCGCCTACACTGGCCCGATTTAAGCTCCAGGCTGGGCCTGATGAATGCGTCACGTTTTTTCAGCGGATCTCGCTTCTGCCGCGACGCGTTCCTGGGCCTATTTGTTCTCGCCAGCTGTGTTCTGCTTAGTTCAGTTTCACTTCGTGCTTACGCCGATGACGCGAGCTCGATTAGTGACAAAATTGAGTGCATCACTCCCGATGGCCGCGTGACCGCGATTTCGCACTTCAACGCCGCATCAACTGACATTCCGGCATCGGTCCACGCGCGCGACACGATCAGCTGCGAGCTCCAAGAAGGCCAAACCATTTTCATCATCCCTTTTCCGAAAGGCGCGCTCGTGGACCGGTTCACTTTTATTAATCAAAACGCTGCCGCATGTGGTGAATTGAACATCGCCGTATCGGAATGCCATCTCGCCGCCGACAGCCCGCGGTGGGTCGGCGTTGAAGGAATTGTCCCATTCGCGCACAAGCGCCTGTTCAATTTGTCGATGGTCGGAATTAATGCGAGATATGTGAAGCTGTCCTTTCGCGTCGAGAACACTTCCGCCGTAAGCCGCGCTGATCATCATTCCAAGCAGCAATTCGTCGCTCCACCCACTATCGCCGGGGCCGAAGCTGCGCCGCCTGCGACTGCGCCAGCCGAACCGTAATTTCGCCGCGCTACGCCGAAGTTTTGATGTGTGACCTCATACACGAGCCGGATCGCTTGCTCTCGTGCAATCACTTGTCACCTGACCTAGCGCCGATTTTGTGCACAGGCATAGAACTAGCTCCTTCTACGCCGGCTCTTCACTGTCGTGACGCATGCATTTGGCTACGAGGGACGATCAGATCAAACCAGTAGCAGCATCATCCGAACACCATGAAGCCGAACCCGCCTATGACAAGCAAACGAACGATCGCCGAGTACTGGAAGATCATTCGTCGCAAAGCGGCGATCATCTTCAGATCCTTGCCCGGGCTACGAACGATGCAGTTCGGGATTGGGATGTAAAGACCGGCCGCCTCTGCTGGCCGCAGGGTCTCGATACCCTGCTCGGTTATTGTCGATCTTCCGTTGTCGAAGAGATCGGTTTCTGGCATCAAAGCGTCCATCCGGAAGATCTCCGTCGCATTGTCCCACGCATTGCTGATGCGCTAAACGGCAATAGCGAGCGTTGGAGCGACGAATACCGGTTCCGTCGCGCCGACGGAAACTATATCGTCTTGCTCGAGCGCGCGCTCATCATCCGCGACGCTTCCGGTCGCGCCGTGCGATTCGTCGCTTCCCTCATGGACGTGACGGCGCGGAAACAATTGCAAGACCAGATTTGCCGCTCCCAGCGGATGGAAGCGTTCGGCCAGCTCGCCGCCGGCGTCGCTCACGATTTCAATAATTTCCTGACCACCATTCTCGGTTACAGCGATCTCATCCTCGCGGAGGCCAATCGCAAAAGCGCTGTCGCCGATCACATCAAAGAAATTCGGGGCGCCGCCGGCCGCGCTTCTGCGTTGACCAGTCAGCTCCTCGCCTTTAGTCGCAAACAAGCGCTCGAATCGCGCGTCGTTGACATCAATTCGCTTATCACCAATCTCGAGCGCTCGCTGCTGCGACTGCTCGGCGATAACATTCACATCGTCTGCCATCTGCACGATGAAAGCGACGCGGCCCACATCAAGGTCGATCCCGGCCAATTTAATCAAGTCATCGTGAACGTGGCGGTGAACGCGCGTGACGCGATGCCGCAGGGCGGCCAATTGACCATCAGGACCAGTCGCCTGGATGTTGCTCCGCAAAGTGAACACGCTTCTGTCTACAGCGAATTCAAACCCGGTGAATACGTGCTGGTCAGCGTCAGCGATACTGGCGAAGGCATGACCGACGAAGTGAAGGCGCACTTGTTCGAGCCATTTTTCACGACCAAAGATACTGGCAGCGGTCTTGGTCTCGCCACCGCCTACGGCATCGTTCGGCAAAGTGGCGGCCAGATTCAGGTTCAGAGCGAACCGGGAAAGGGCACAACCGTGCAGATTTACTTCCCGCGCGTTCCGGCGCTGCCTCCACCGCCCTATAAAAAACCGAGCGCCGCGAAACTGCCCACCGGCACCGAAACGATTCTCGTGCTGGAAGACGACATCAGCGTCCGGCACGTTTCCATTCGCATCCTGCGCAGCCTTGGCTACAACGTGATTGAAGCCGCTAACGGCGACGATGCCCAGAGGTTAATTAGTCAGAGCGCCGGCGAGCACATCGATCTTTTGCTTACCGATGTCGTCATGCCGCAAATGAGTGGCCGTTTCTTTGCGGATTGGCTCCGCAAACTGCGACCGCGCACCAAAGTCATTTTCGTCTCCGGTTATCTTTCCGAATCGCTGAATGCCGGCGATAAGATCGATCGCGGCACCTACTTTTTGCCGAAGCCCTTCGATCCCGAACAGCTCGCTCAAACCATCCGCCGCGTTCTCGACGGATAGCGTGTCCTGCTGGTGCTGGCGATCATGCTCGTGCGCGATTAGCAATTGTAGCCGGCACGCGGAAACTTGAACCGCGATTCGCGTCTCGTAGTCTGTCCGGCTATGCAGTCGCGCGAACACGAGATCGACACTCGCCCGTCCGGCTCGGACTTCGCGCAACGCCACATCGGTCCAAGCGAACCCGAAGTCGCAGAAATGCTGCGCGATATCGGCTTCAGCGATCTCGACGCACTGATCGACGCGACGATTCCGAAAAATATACGCTTAGATCGAGCACTGAATCTGCCGGAAGGGAAATCGGAGGCCGAAGCGCTCGCCGAACTGCGCGCGATTTCCAAGCAAAACAAGCTCGCGAAATCGTTCATCGGCGCCGGCTATTCCGGTTGC
>DASTDG010000089.1:0-3193 GCA_035710475.1 Chthoniobacterales bacterium
CTTATTGCGGATCAGCCAAACCCAGCCGCTGCCGAAGCGCGCACCGCCCGCTGCTGCGAACTTCTCTTTGAAATCGTTGAAGCTGCCGAAGGTCGCCTTGATGTCGTCGGCGAGTTTTCCTTTTGCCTCGCCGCCCGCATTCGGGCCCATGATTTTCCAGAAGAAGGAATGGTTGGCGTGGCCGCCGCCGTTGTTGCGGACGACGGTGCGAATGTCTTCCGGAACGGAGTTGAGGTCGCGGATCAAATCCTCGACTGATTTTTTCTCGAGGTCGGGTTTGCCTTTGATCGCGTTGTTGACGTTGGTGATGTACGTCTGGTGATGCTTGGTGTGATGGATCTCCATCGTTTGCGCGTCGATGTGCGGCTCCAAAGCATCGTACGGATAAGGTAATTTCGGTAATTCGTAAGCCATACCCAGATGCTAGGCCGCGAAGTTTCGCGGTCAATCGACGACCAAAGAACTTTTCGCACATAAATGGCAAACTCGACGGCTTAAAGCCGTCGAGCCTAACAAATATCGCGCCGGCTCGGCCGGGACCGCGATGGGCGAAGTCGATCTTACACGTGGCATCGGCATCCTGCCGATGAGACATGGGCTGGAAGCCCATGCAACTTACTCGCAGCGATAGAAGCTGGGGCGATCGCCGCGACCGCTGCGGTAGTTCACATAAGTGGCAAGCGCAAGCAGCGGGAAATTCTGCCGGTACATGTCGTACTTGAGATAGAAGACGCGCGGGAAACCGGTGCCGGTAATTTGCGGTTCCTCCCACGAACCGTCGGGTTGCTGACGGCTGAGGAGGAAGCGCAGACCTCGTTGAATGCTTGGCCGGTCGAGATCGCCGCAGGCGCAAATCCCCATTACCGCCCAGGCCGTCTGGGAAGCGGTGCTTTCGCCTATGCCTTTGAGCTCGCGCGTTTCGTAAGACGCGCACGTTTCCCCCCAACCGCCGTCTTCATTCTGGCAGCTCTCCAACCAATCGCGGCCGCGCAGAATCCAGTCCTGCGTCATGTCCTGCCCAATCGCGCGCAATCCGCGCAAGACCTGCCACGTGCCGTAAATATAATTCACACCCCAGCGGCCATACCACGAGCCGTCATCCTCCTGCGTGTCGATCAAGTATTGAATGGCGTCGCGCACAGCCTGCTCGTCCGGATCGAAACCAATGTAGCCTAACAACTCGAGCATTCGCGCGGTCAGATCGCTGCAGGTCGGGTCGAGAATGGCATTGTGGTCCGCAAACGGCATGTCTTCGAGCCAATGCTTCGTCACGTCCTTGTCGAACGCGGCCCAGCCGCCATCGCGACACTGGAAGCTCAACAGCCAGCCTAGTGCGCGCGCAAACAATTGCTCGATCGATTGTCGATCCTGCGGACGCACAAGCCGCAGCGCCATCAACACCATCGCCGTGTCGTCCGTGTCCGGATAATAGATGTTGTTGTATTCAAACGCCCAGCCGCTCGCTTCTGGGTGTGGGTTGTTTATTGCCCAATCGCCGCGGATGCCCACTTCTTTGTCGACCAGCCATTTCGCCGCTCGCTGTAAGGTGGGCGACTCCGCGCTCACGCCCGATTCGGTAAGCGCAATCATGTTAATGGCCGTGTCCCAGACCGGCGATAGGCAGGGCTGGATCCGGAAATCTTCCTGATCATCAACAAACAGCGCGGCGAAATCCTTGCGCGCTTTTTCGTAAATCGGGTGCGTCTTGGGATAGCCAAGGGCGCGCAGTGCGATGAGAGAGTTGAGCATCGCCGGATACACCGCGGCCAAGCCGTCGCTGCCTTCCCCAATGCGCTCGATCATCCAGCGTTCGGCTTCTTCCAAGGCAACGCGCCGGAGCGGATGCACCGGTAGCCGGTCAACGAACTTCAAAACACGATCAGAGCGAAGGAAGAAGTTCCGCCACGTGAAAAAACGCGCGTCGCGGCGGAGCGTGAAATCCTTATGCTCGGTGCCGAGCGGATAAAGCTCGTGTAATTGTTTCAGCCCCGGGAGCTCACGGACCGGTTTGAAATGATTAATAATCGCGAGCGGCACGAGCATGGCCCGGCTCCACGAGGACATCTGGTAAATATTGAACGGCGCCCATGAGGGTAGAAGGATCATCTCGACCGGAATGGCCGGGAGATATTTCCACGGAAACTGGCCCAGCAGCGCGAGGTAGAATTTGCTGAACGTGTTCAGGCGCGGAACGCCACCCAGGCGCAAGATGTTCGCGCGCGCTTCCTGCATGAACGGCGCGTCGGGGGAATGTCCTGCGAGTTTTAGCGCGAAATAGGCTTTCACCGACGCGTTGATCTCGCTCGGCCCCGCAAAGTAAATGTTCCAGCCGCCGTCGGGCAGTTGGCGCTTCAGAATGTGACGGACGCAGCGTTGCTGAAGTTGCTCATCCACTTCGCCGAACCAGTGCATGAAGAGCACGAAGTCGGAGCAAAGCGTGCTGTCGACGATCAACTCGCCGCACCAGTGCCCGTCCGGCCGCTGTTGCCGAAGCAGATTCTCCTGCGCGCGATGCATGGCCTGCCAGATCTCAGCGTCGGTCGCGGAGTAGGCGTGCGCGGCATCCGGCCCTGCGCTGGGCAATGCAATCACGTCAGTCGAACGGCTCATCAATTCTCGATATACCTAACGAACGAGCGATTGTCGATCTTACGATGCCTGCGCGGATGCCGATGCGTTTTTGCCCGTGAGATGACCGTTTCCGCAGCTGGCGCCGTTAAACACCACGACTTCGCTGCCATTGCCCTTTGCTTTCGGTCGAGGACCAAAGTTAAACTTGATGTTCTTCCAAGTATCACCGCGTTGCGCCTGCAATCCCAGGGTCGCGGTCGGTTCGTAGCCGCAATGGACCATGCAGTTTTCACAACGGCTGTCGCGTGCGACGCCGTCCACGACGCCATACCGGTCCCACTGCACCTTCTCGAGCAACTCGGTGTAGCTGGAGTAATGCGCGTCCGTCATCAAATAGCACGGGCCTTTCCAGCCGCGAATGTTGCGCGTCGGGATGGCCCAGGCCGAGCAGGTCAGGTCCCGTTTGCCGGCAAGGAACTCAAAGTAAATCGGCGTACCGAAAAACGTGTAGCGATTCATCCACTCGTCGATTTTTTGGAACTTCTGCACGGTCATGTCGCGGGTGAGAAAGAAATTTTCCGGCCGCAAGCTCAGCCGCTTAATCATGTCCTTCTTGGCGGCG
>DASTDG010000090.1:0-9195 GCA_035710475.1 Chthoniobacterales bacterium
TATTGACTTTCATGTTGGGACAAACACCGAGTCGGGTTGTATGCAAAAAAAGCCATAATTGCGAGGTTTTTCTTCAGGCGTCCGGAGAATCTCACAGGCATCCCAACACGGCCCTGACTAAGATTAGGCGAGCGTTGCAGCGATTGTGGATCGGCCGCGCCGCAGGCGATGCTAAATAAGTGCGGCTTCGCCGCGCAAGTTACCATCGAGCGCCGGAGCGCTCGATCCACCTCGGTCCATGTGTTAAAAACGTGCGACGTGGCTGTCCAACTTCCACTCGATCACTTACCCGAGGTTTGGCCAAAAGAATTCCGTGCCGCCCGCATTGGTGCGCTGCTGCATCCGGCGTCTGTGTCATCCAAGCTCGAGCACACCTCGCGAATTCTCGAGAGACTGAACGGCGATTTGTTCCGGCTGGTCGCGTTCTTCGGCCCGCAGCATGGGTATCTCGGGCAAACGCAAGACAACATGGTCGAATGGAAAAGCTATGAGCACCCGCGATTGCGGATTCCGGTGCACAGCTTGTACGGTGAGCATCGGGAGCCGGCGCCGGAGATGCTGCGCGGCATCGATGTTTTACTTGTCGATCTTCAGGATGTCGGCGCGCGCTACTACACGTTTATCTGGACGCTCTATCTCTGCATGCGCGCGTGCGAAACGCATGGAGTCGCTGTCGTCGTGCTCGATCGGCCAAATCCACTCAATGGCCTAACGACTGAAGGGCCGGTGCTCGATCCAGCTTACCAGTCGTTTGTCGGCATGCATCCGATCCCGGTGCGCCACGGCCGTACCATCGGCGAGCTCGGGCAGCAGTTTCGTGACGAAGCATTTCCGAAGTGTCGATTGTCGATCTTGCCAATGAGAAATTGGGACCGCGCAATGTGGTTCGACCAGACCGGCCTTCCGTGGGTGATGCCGTCGCCGAACATGCCGACGCTCGACACCGCAACAGTTTATCCTGGCATGTGTTTACTCGAGGGCACAAACATCTCCGAGGGACGTGGTACGACGCGCCCGTTCGAGATTTTCGGCGCGCCGTTCATCGATGCCCAGACGCTTTGCCGCGAGCTCAATCACCTAAAGCTGCCGGGCGTTTTCTTCCGCGAGAATTACTTCCAGCCGACCTTCAACAAATTCGCCGGCGAGCTTTGTGGCGGCGCGCAACTGCACGTGCTCGATCGCGACGCGTTTCGCCCGTTTCAAACCGGCGTTGAAATCATCCGCACGATTCGAAAGTTGTATCCCGAGTCATTCGCGTGGAAACAGCCGCCTTACGAGTACGAGCGCAAAAAACTGCCGATCGAAATTCTACTCGGGGCGCCGCTCCGGAATTTCTTCACCGATTGAGGCCACAACCCGGAGGAGTTGTAGCCACCGCCCTGTGGGCGGTCGGACGCAGACGTGCCACAGGCACGTGGCTACAGCGCTTAAGCATTGGAATCATCACCGTGTCGATCTTGCCGAATGTTCGAGCCGACATTCCGTGGCCGGAAGTGGTGCAACGGCTCGCCTATGAAAACGAAAAGCTCGCGCGGCGACCGCAGGGTCACAACGGCGAATACTTCGTCGTCTGCACCTTATATTACACACCGATGGAATCTGGCTTCACATTCGAGCGCGGGTTTGACGCGACGCCAGTCACGAAGCCGGGTCTGCGTGGCCGCACCTATGCGCGCGATTTTCTGCGCTCCGTCAAAAAGGAAGGCTTTGGTCGGATCAGAGCACCGGTGAACGGTCGCTACTACATTCGCTACAACGGCGGCGATTCGTTTGCCTTTGCTTCAAAACCGACCGGCGGCGGCGGCGTTCTCATCGCGCGGTTCTCGGCCGCGGCGAAGTCCAGCCAGACTGCATTGCACCGCGGTATTGTCATCGATACGGCGGCGCCAGAAGTGCGGCGCGTCTTCGGCAGTACCCGGTGGAAGATTATGGATACCGGCGGAGGGCTGCGACGTTGGCAGATTGATTGTTACTACGGCGAAGACGAGCCCCTGGGGCCAGGCAAATTTATGGCGCGGCCGCGCGGCACCACCTTCGAGTACGCCTATTCCCAGGCAAAAGTTGTGCGATAACGTGAGGCCATTCCCTGTTCGGCTCACGTTTCACGGCGACTTAGATTTTTTCCTTCGCTCGAAATCAAGTCGATCCGTGGAGCGGGCATTGTCGGAGCGCACGTCGATCAAAGACGTGATCGAGTCGTGCGGCGTACCGCATCCGGAGGTCGATCTAATCTTGATCGACGGTAAGCCGGAACATTTCAACTGCGTCCTTGAGAGCGAAGCGAACGTCGAGGTATATGCAGTCAGTGTGGATCGGCGCACGTTTTTTCCAGAAAAGCGATTGCAAGTCACAGAGATCAAAAAGTTTGTGGCCGACGGACATCTTGGAAAGCTTGCTCGCGATTTGCGGCTACTTGGTCTCGATGTTCTCTACGATCCTGCGGCGGAAGATCGACAATTGCTCGACACGGCGAAGATCGAGAATCGCGCCCTGCTCACGCGCGATCGGCGTCTGCTCATGCACGCGGTCGTGCAACACGGCTACTGTGTCCGCTCGCAACAGCCGCTGGAGCAAACAGCGGAAGTGCTGCGGCGTTTTGATCTCGCTGGCGTGCTGGCGCCATTCACTCGCTGCTTGCGTTGCAACGCGCGACTCGAGTCGGTCAAAAAAGCGGTGGTAGTCGAGCAACTCGAGCCGCTCACAAAGATTTACTATGACGAGTTCCGGCGCTGTGCCGCATGCGGCCAAATTTATTGGCGCGGCTCGCATTACGCGAAACTGCAGGCACGCGTTGCGCAGCTGACGCAACGGTTGTAGTTCTCCCGCGATTTTGAACCGGTTGCGTGCGCTCGTATTCGTCTCCCTCGGCTTTTGCACCCGCTCTGCGTTGGCCTACGGACCGACCGGACATGAAATCGTCGGTGGCATTTCCGACAAACTGCTGGCCAACACGCTCGCCGGTGCACAGGTGAGTTCGCTGTTGGACGGTATGACGCTGGAAAAGGCGGCGGTGATCGCCGACGAGATCAAGGCGTGGGACAAAGATGGAGCTGATGATGCAAACGCATTTCCCCATTATCCCGACCATCCGAAGATCGACAAACAATTGCGGGAGTTCTGGCGCGCAAACCAGCCGACGCCTGATCGCGCATCGCAAGTGCCGTCGCATCATTGGTTCCATTACACCGACGTTCCGGTGCTGAACGCGCAGAAGTATGCGGATGGCAGAACCGGTCGCAGTCAATGGGACATCGTCCACATGATTCCATACTGCGTGGACGTTGTGCGCGGCGAGGTTTCCGAGAACAACCCGCGGAAAATCACAAAATCCGTCGCCTTGATTTTGCTCGCGCACTACGTCGCGGACATTCACCAGCCGCTGCATGTTGGCGCGGCGTACTTCGACCAAACCGGGCGGGCGGTGGATCCAGACAGAAGCAAAACGGCGCTCGAAGATGAAGGCGGCAATACGATCATGCTCCGGCTCAGCCACGGCACAGCACAGGAACTGGCAAAGCGCGGGTTAAAACTACACGGCTTCTGGGATAACGAAGCCGTCTTGGCAAACCTGGGACCGATCTCTCCGGCCGTGCCGAAGGAAGCGAAGTTTCAGGCCGTAGACAAACCCAAGCGCGCGTTAATCGACCAACTGATGCATCAGCAGCCGGCGGGCTGGCAGTTGCCGTCAAATTTCCCGCTGGCACATTATGCCGAGGCTTGGGCCGACGAAATTTTGCCGCTCGCGCGTGAGGCACACGAACGGCTCCGGTTCATCAATGTGCATCCGCAGCTCGACGAGGACCGCACCGTCGCAGCCGGCACAGCACTGGAGAAAACTGCTCGCGATCGAGCGAGCTACGCGGACTGGGCCGCGGCTGTTGTACGTCAGGAATTGCACAAAGCGGGTTGGCGATTGGCCGATCTTCTCAGTCAGGCTCTGACGTCAACGTCACTCGAGCCGAGTCGGCGCTGATCAGCTTAGCGAATGCCGCTTCCGATTTACCCGCGGCGGAAGCAAATCGTGGTCGCCATGCCGAGCGCGATTTGCAAGATTGACAAGTGTAGCCACGGCCATGTCGGCTGTCCCTGCGCAATGTCGGCGGCTACGTTGATTACGCCTCTGTCTTCTTCGCCGATTTGTCGCACTCCGCCTGTAGTTTGGCGTACTGGTCGGCAGAGAGAATTCCTTTCGCTTTCTTCAGGAATTTAGCGTGGCTCCCTTTCGTGCAGCCCGCCTGGCAACACTCGTGTTGCCATTTCTCGAGCTTCGTTTTCTGGTCGGCCGTCAAATTCAAGTCGGCGACGGTTAGGTTCATGCACGAAGTCGATTTCTGTTCGTTTGCCGCATTTTTCATGCAGCAACCGGCCTTGCCGCCGGCAAACGCGGGCGAGCTGATCAGCATCGCTGCCGCGAGAACTGCTGTTCCGATAATTTTAATCATGGTGTTCATTAGATACGCGAGGAGCCTTTGGCGTTCAAATTGCCGTCGGCGCTCTCACCATGTGCGTCGCAGCGGATGGGCTTCGGTGTTGAACGTCACTTTGTCAAAATCAAGCGTCCCCGCCGGCGCGAAGAGCAGGTAGAAATACTTGAACGTCTCGGCCAGGACAAAACTCTCCATTTCATCGCGCGGTTGTTTCGTGACCACGTCAGCCAGGGCCGCATAGCCGCCCTCAGCACGGCAATACCTAACAAAATCATCAAACATTTTCTCACCCATTCGCCGATATTTCGGATCGCGCGTGCGGTGATACAGGTAATAAGTCGACTCCACGATCTCGGGACGCAGAGCGTAACTGCCAGAAACGATGCGCTTGGTTTTGTAATCTAATGCTTCGGGTTCAATCCCGTAGAGGTTCCACATTTTGAATGAGGAAGCTTGCAGCCGACGTGCGCGCGCGATGTCGCTAGAAAGTGCCAGCAACGCGGGGAAAAATGTATCAAGCGCGCCGTAAGTTGTTTCAGTTTGCTTGCCGGTCCGCATGTCGGCGTGGCCGTACCAGAGTTCGCCGTCAACTTCGTCGGCCAGATATTTATGAACCGCCGGAATACTCGCATTCCACATGTCGCGACAATCTTCGTCGCCGAACAAGCGCCAGCACTTCCAGAGATATTCGTAATAAGAATCGATGCCGCCGCTGACGTGACTGTCTGGGTCGGTCCATGTGCCGGTCTCGACGTTGATGCCTTGACCGACGAGTCCAATCGGCGAGCGGCGTTTGAACGTTTCGACCAAAGCGCGCTTTGCTTTGTCGTAGAAAACTGGCTTGCCAGTCAGCTTGCTCAGCGTGCCGAATTCCAGAAGCAGCGTGCCGGTCTCGGCCGGATTCGTGATCGGATCGCGCACCGCGGCCGTGCGAAGATCGACATATACGTAAGGCAAACCGGTCGCCGAATTGAAAACCGGAAGGAGTCTGTTCCCCAAATCTTCGGCCAAACTGAGAAGCCGCTTATCCCCGGTGAGCTGATAACTGGAGAGCAATCCGCCGAGCAGACGAATCGTGATCTCGAAGTTCTTCACATAAATGTCGCGATCGAAGGAGAGATTGTTCACGACGAGCGCCTGCGCCTTTGTCGCTTCGGCATCGAGCTTCATCAGGATGAGCGTATCGAGTGCATCGACCGGGGTCATGAGCAGTGATTGTCCGTACCAATCATGTGCCGTTTTGCTCAACGGCCGCAGAGCGTCATGTCCCCAGGCGTAACGCTCGTAATTGCTCCAAGCGTGCAGAAATTCGCTGCGCACGCGCTTGGCAACTTGCGCCGCGTGCGCCTTCTCAGATGAGCGGCCGCATCCCGGCAACGCAAACGCGACCAAGATCACGACGCACAATCCAACCTCGCGTAGAGAAAGGGTCACATCAGTCGCGCCAGATCCTGCGCTCGGCCGAGTACTCGATCGGATTTTGATTAAAATAGCGCCGCAGCTCCTTGTAGAGTCGCGGATGCGTAGAGCGCAGCGCGGCTGGTTGTTCAAAGAAAGCCTCGACTGCTACGGCAAAAAACTCCGCCGGATTTGTCGCGCCATACGTATTGAGCAAGGTCGGAATTCCCGTATCATCAGCCGCACGAAGTGAGGCAAACTCCGTCGTCATCACTTCGCGCCAGGACAATTGCTGCTCATGTGTCGCCAATGCTGGCGCGCCGTCCGCGGCGTCATTCTCATAATCGAGTTGGTGAGCAAATTCATGCAGGACAATATTCTGACCGTCGGAAGGATCGTCTGCGCCGGATTGCACGGCATCCCACGCGAGCACCATTGATCTCATCGTGCGGCCGGTCTCGCCGAGTCGAGACATTTTTCCTTCTTCCCAAATCGGACCTTCGATGTGGCGCTGTTCGTCGACCAAATATGTCGATGTGTAGACGAGAATCGTAAGCAGTCGCGGGAAGTAATCAGTCTTGCGATGCAACAACAGCAAACAAGCCTGGGCTGCGATCGTTACCCGGATTTCGTCAATGATTTCAAAGCCGGCACAGCCTTCGAAACGCTTTTCGGCCAAAAATACCTGGATGTGACCGAGAAGTTCCGCCTGGTCAGCCTTCGAAAGCCGGGCAAAAAACGCAACCCTGCGCCTGATGATATCCAGCCACTCGCTCGGAAACGGCTTCGTCTTTAGCTCGTTTCGGCGTCGTTCTTTCAGAAAGCCAAGCACCACCGTGGAAATGTAACTTTGCTGTAGCGGCGGTCTATGACCGTCGGACGAATTAATGCGACGCTCGTAGAGCGCCGCTACAGAAGAAAATTCACGCTCGCCTTCATTGCAGGTGAGGATCACAATTTCCGAGGAGGAGCCTCTTATGAACACATATTCAATCTCTCGTCGTCAGTTTGCTCATCTTTTAGGTGTTGGCGCAGCTGCTGCGATCGTGCGACCGCGAATCACAATCGCAACGGAATCTTCCACCCTTCCTGCTGCGGGCAAAGCCGGCGTTGTTCGACTCAGCGCGAACGAAAATCCGTACGGACCGTCAGGCAAGGCCCATGAAGCGATGAAAGACGCGCACAACTTTTGTAACCGCTATCCTGATGAAGCGAACGATGTCTTGATCGACAAGATCGCGAAGATCAACAGCGTGAATCGGAAGCAGATCGCACTGGGCGATGGCTCGAGCGAAATTTTGAAAATGTGT
The DNA here is from genome assembly GCA_035710475.1 of Chthoniobacterales bacterium. GTDB lineage: Bacteria > Verrucomicrobiota > Verrucomicrobiia > Chthoniobacterales > UBA10450 > AV17. Next base: position 7,136 of record DASTDG010000090.1, read on the forward strand.
GCCGAGGCGTTCACTGGCCCAACGCAAGGCAAGCTGATTGTCGCTGACCCAACCTTCGAAGCCATTCTTGAATATGCAAAAGCGAACGGCGCCGAAGTCGTCAAGGTCCCGCTAACGAGCAGATTTGCGCATGATCTGCCGAAGATGGCTGCTGCCGCGCGACGCGGGTTGATTTACGTCTGCAATCCGAACAACCCGACCGCGAGCATTACGCCGAAGGACGATTTACGCGACTTCATCGACAAAACGCCACAGGAGACAATGATTCTTGTCGACGAAGCTTACTTTCATTACGCGGATAGCCCCGATTACGAAAGCATGATTCCGCTCGTCAAAGATCATCCAAACCTGATCGTCGCGCGAACGTTTTCGAAAATCTACGGCATGGCTGGGCTGCGCTGTGGTTACTGCGTAGCGCAAAGATCGACGATTGAACGGATACATGCGTTTCAAATGTGGGACAGCGTCAACACGATGGCACTGGCCGCGGCAAGCGCGAGCCTCGAGGATGTTGATCAAGTAAACGATGGTCGACGATTAAACACTGAAGCGAAGAGTTTCACGGTCAGCGAATTGGAGAAGCTCGGCTACAAATCCATTCCATCACAGGCCAACTTCATCATGTTCGACTGCAAACGGCCGGTCGTGCCAATCATCACGGCCATGAAAGAGCGTAACGTCGCCGTCGGCCGCCTCTTCCCAGCCCTGCCGACTCACATGCGATTGACGATCGGCAAAAAATCCGAGATGGAATCGTTCCTGAGCGCGTTCAAGCAAGTGATCGCGTAGGTGCAACGCGATCTCCCAGCGCGTTGCCAACATAGTGCGGCCCTCGGCGCACGGATTAACATCGCGCTCGGAGAGCTCGATCCACCTTAGCCGAAGAATCCGTGGAGCCAGAGATAAACAAATCCGGCGGCGCCAATAGCGACAACCAGCGCTCGAATCATTTTCTTTTGCCTGATTCTTCGCGCCTCGTTTGCAGACAGGGCGAGATTGTTAGGCAAAAGCGCGGCGAGCGCGTCCTGCAACAATCGGCGTTCACCGACGGGCAGTTCCCCCGGGCTACTGAACTCCTTGTCGTTCACAATGACTTTCGCGTTCAGTTTGTCAGCCAGTCTCGCCCCGGAACGCAGCACCGCAGTCTCGCCTACGGCGCGCGTGTAAGCCTCGCGCACGCTCGGTGGCATCTCGTCCGCGCTCGCATACTCGCGGCCGTTGAAACGAATCTTCGTATTGAACCTAACCCTCACGTCACAGTCCTGGGCAGCAATTTGCCTACCAACCTAGCTCAGCCTCCGCGGTTTAGAGGCAGAACTCCCGCTGACGCGCCCAGTTGCTAGCGGGCGTTGAAAGCCAGCGCGCCGTCTCTGGCTTCGACGTGGACGGTTTGGCCTTCACGGACTTTCCCTTCGAGGATGTCGATACTAAGCGGGTCGAGAATTTCTTTTTGGATGGTGCGGCGGAGCGGACGCGCGCCGTAAACGGGATCGTAACCTTCGCGGGCGAGGAGTTGTTTGGCTGAATCAGAAAGATCGAGCGTGATCTTTTGTTGCTCGAGGCGTTTCGACAAACGGCGCAGTTGAATTTCGACGATCTTCTTCAAGTCATCCTCGGTGAGTCGGTCGAAGATGATGATCTCATCGACCCGGTTCAGAAATTCGGGCCGGAAATGCGCGCGCAACGCGTCCATTACCAGGCGCGAGCGCGCTTCGCGCGATTCTTCCTCGGTGATGAATTGCGAGCCGATATTCGAGGTCATGATGATAACGGCGTTCTTGAAATCGACCGTTCTCCCCCGCCCGTCCGTGATCCGGCCGTCATCGAGCACTTGCAGGAGCACGTTGAATACATCCTGCTGCGCTTTTTCGATCTCGTCGAAGAGCACGACCGAGTAGGGCTTGCGCCGGACGGCTTCGGAAAGTTGACCGCCTTCCTCGTAACCGACGTAACCCGGCGGCGCGCCGATCAGTCGCGCGACCGTGTGCTTCTCCATGTACTCGCTCATGTCGATCCGGATCATGGCGTTCTCGTCGTCGAACAAAAATTCCGCGAGCGCG
>DASTDG010000091.1:0-18538 GCA_035710475.1 Chthoniobacterales bacterium
TTGCCAGAGGGCGAGTGGCTCGAGCGCGTCGCCCAACCGCTGCGGCAAGATCGACAATTGCTCGCGCAACTAACGGAGAGATTCTGGCCCGGGCCGTTCACGGTTGTTTTGCCAAAGCGTCAAGTAATCCCGGATCTTGTCACGGCTGGGCTGAACACCGTCGCAGTCCGGATCAGCGCGCATCCGATCTTTGCCGAGGTTGTGCGCACGTTTGGAAAGCCGCTCGCCGCGCCAAGCGCCAACCGGTTCGGCCGCCTCAGCCCGACCACCGCGCAGCACGTGCACGATGAGCTCAACGGCCGCATTCCACTGATCATCGACGGCGGCCCCACGGAGCACGGAATCGAATCGACCATTGTCATAGTTCGCGACGGAAAAATCGACATCTTGCGGCGCGGATCGATCTCATACGAGCAGCTTGCCGAGTTCGCCGAGGTGAACGTGGTCAGCACGACGGGCAAAATCTCTGTGCCAGGACAGCTGAAATCACATTACGCGCCGAACACTCCGCTGTGTTTGGTGGACAACGCGGCAAACTTCGCGTCTGAAAATCTGCGTGTCGGTTTACTCGCGTGGAATCCAGTGACGGATCAGAACCGATTCGCTGCGACTCGACTTCTGAGTGAGCGACGAGATTACCGCGAGGCGGCGGCGAATTTGTTTCGCTACTTGCGCGAGCTCGACGCGCTTGATCTCGATCTTATCGTTGCAGAACGAGTTCCGGCTCAGAGGATCGGGGCCGCGATTCTCGATCGACTGGAACGCGCGGCGCACGATTCAGGTCAAACGCGAGACAGGCTTGAATGAACCCTTTGAAGAGCGGATGTGGTTTGTTGGGTTTGCTCTGGAATTCGGGGTGATACTGACAGCCAACGAAATACGGGTGGTCACGGAGCTCGATCAGCTCGGCCAGTGTGTCATCGGGCGATGTCCCTGAGATCACGAAGCCCTTTTCCGTCATCCGATCGCGATATTTCATGTTGAACTCATAGCGATGCCGGTGGCGTTCCATCACTTCGCGTTCGCCATAGATTCTTTCGGCCAAAGTGCCGGGCACGATTTTGGTCGGCCATGTTCCGAGCCGCATGCTGCCGCCTTTGCTGCGGATTTTTTCACGCTGCTCCTCTAACAACGAGATCACCGGCTCGGGGGTATTTGGATCGAACTCAGTGCTGTTCGCTTTCGCGATTCCGCAAACGTCTCGCACGAACTCAATGGTTGCCACCTGCATGCCGAGACACAGCCCAAGGTAGGGAATCTGGTGCTCGCGCGCGTAACGCGCCGCTTTGATTTTACCTTCGGCGCCGCGATCGCCGAACCCACCCGGGATCAAGACTCCGGCGACATCTTTTAACTGAGTGCCGACGCGGTCCTGAAGTGATTCCGCATCGACCAGTTTCAGATCAATCCCGCAATCCTGGCTCGCCGCGGCGTGGGTGAGCGATTCGTAGATGCTCTTGTAAGCGTCCTGCAGGTGAATGTACTTGCCGACGACCGCGATTTTTACACGCTCGTGCGGATTGATCACGCACTCGACAAACTTCCGCCAGCTCGCGAGCTCCGGCGCTGGAGTTTGCAGCTGCAAGAGATTACAAACGAGTTCGTCCAACCCTTCTGAGTGCAGCATGAGCGGCACTTCGTAGATCGTGTGCTGAACGTCACGCGCTTCGATCACCGCCTTTTCCGACACACTGCAAAACATCGACAATTTTTGGCGCAGTTCGCGCTCGAGGGGTTTTTCCGTGCGGCAAATCAACACCTGCGGTTGCAAACCAATCTCGCGCAATTTCGCGACGCTTTGCTGTGTCGGTTTGGTCTTTAGTTCGGCCGCGGCCTTGATGTACGGGACCAGCGTTACGTGCATGTTGACCACGTTCTGCGTGCCAACTTCGAGGATGAATTGCCGGATCGCTTCCAGGAACGGCAGACCTTCAATGTCGCCGGTCGTGCCGCCGATCTCGGTAATGACGACGTCGTACTTACTTTCATCCGAGAGCTCGCGGATCCGGTCTTTGATAACGTCGGTGACGTGCGGGATCACCTGCACGGTTTTGCCGAGGTAATCGCCGCGCCGCTCTTTGAGGATGACCGACTCGTATACCTGGCCACTGGTCAGATTGTTGTGACGGGAAAGAACGCAGTTGGTGAAACGCTCGTAATGGCCCAAATCGAGATCGGTCTCAGCACCATCGTTCAACACGTATACTTCGCCGTGCTGGAATGGGTTCATCGTCCCGGGATCGACGTTCAAGTAGGGATCGAACTTCTGCAGGACGACGCGGAGGCCGCGCGACTCGAGCAACGTGCCAAGCGACGCCGCCGCGAGGCCCTTGCCTAACGAACTAACCACGCCGCCGGTGATAAAAATGTATTTCATCGCGAGACAGCTGTCCGTGCTGCGCGAGCGAGTTTTCGCTCGAGCGCTTTTGCGTCAGCCGGCGTGTCGACACCGGGCGAACCATGTTTCGTGACGAGCACATAAACCCTTACTCCATTTTCAAGGGCGCGCAATTGCTCGAGCGACTCGGCACGCTCGAGCGACGTCGGCTTCCACTTCACGAATCGCAAAAGCGCCGGACGGCGAAACCCATAAATCCCTTGGTGACGCAAGATCCGGGTTGATTTGCCCCGCACAAACGGAATCGGAAAGCGGGAAAAATACAGAGCGCGGCTGGCAAGATCGACAACTACTTTGACTTGGTGCGGTGAAACGGCTTCCACTGGGTCCTCAAACGGATGCGCGGCGGTAACGATGTCGATCTTGCGATCAGACCGCAGCTTTTGCACGATGGAGTCGATAAGCTTGGGGTCAATCAGCGGCTCGTCGCCCTGGATGTTAATGATCAGCGCGAACTGCCTCGCTTTTGCCGCGACTTCGGCGACGCGCTCGGTGCCGCTTTGATGTCGGGGTGACGTGAGAGCGACCTCTGCGCCCCAGCTGAATGCCGCCTCGGCGATCCGCATGTCGTCCGTCGCAATCATAACCGCGCCGAGGTTTTTAGCCTCTTTGGCGCGCTCCCACACGTGACGGAGAAGCGGCTTGTCTGCAATAAGATGCAATGGTTTCCCCGGAAAACGCGTCGATCGCCAGCGCGCCGGAACGATTCCAACGGCTTTACTCATTCGTAAGGATATCGTGAGGGTTAGACTGAATTCGGCCGGTCAAAAACGTCACGGTCGACAAACACGCTGCCCATTCGCCGTTAGTCGGCATCATTTCGAAAGCTCGCGATCAACTCGTCAGGAGTGACGGTCGCGGTGCCGAGCTTGCCCACGACAACGGCACTGGCGTGGTTCGCGATCTCCGCCGCTTCCAGCGGCGTCGCCTCACAGGTGAGAGCCAGCGTGAAGAGCGCGATTGCCGTATCGCCTGCACCGGAAACATCGAACACCTGGCGTGCTCGCGTCGGGATGTGATGCGGCGGTTGCCCCGGCTGAAAGAGCATCATGCCTTGTTCGCCGAGAGTGATGAGCACGTTTTGGGCGTCCCATCGTCGCAGCAAAATTTTCCCCACGCGTGCAAGCTCGACATCTCGCTCGAGGGACTCGCTCGGATCTTGGTACGGAATTCCTGCAGCCAGAAAAGCTTCGGTCCGGTTCGGCTTCACTGCCGTCATACCGCGCCACTTGAGCAAACGCGTCGCGTTTGGATCGGCGGTGACGATTTTGCCCTGCGCGCGCGCAGCATGCGTGACTTGCGTGACAAGTTCATCGCTCAGGAAGCCTTTGCCGTAATCCTCGAAGATCACGGCATCGATGTTCGCGAGTTGCTTTGCGACATCTGCGACAATTTTCTTCAGGTGTTCACGTGAAGGGCCCGCGATTTGCTCACGGTCGACGCGCACCACTTGTTGATGTCGCGCAATAATTCGCGTTTTCACAATGGTGCGGAAGTTCTTGTTCACAGTCGAATTCAACGTCTTGATCATTTCCCCGGCCAGCAGTTCCCGCAGTCGATCGCCGCTGTCATCGTGCCCGATCATTCCCGCGACGCTGACGCGCTTCGTAAATTCACGAAGATTGCGCGCGACGTTAGCCGCGCCGCCCGGGACAAATGATTCGTCGGTAACTTGGACGACCGGCACGGGCGCTTCCGGAGAAATCCGGCCGACTTTGCCCCAGACGAATTCGTCCAGCATCAAATCGCCAATCACGAGCAGGCGTTTCGCAGGCGCGCGATCCAGAATGTGCTCGAGTCGGCGCAGCTTCATTATAAAAAGAGGGCGTGATGCCGCCGATGCTGAAGATCAATGCGATTCACTGGCGTCGAGATCCGGTGGTGGTGATTTGAGTGGAGGGCAGGTTGTTGTTAGACTCTGCCGCAATTTAATCCTGAATACGAAAACGAAATCAACAGTCGAAGCTCGCGATGATTCCAGTCTCTAAATTTCTGAAGGTATGGGCATTTGCCACCATGGGCTCGGCGTTGTGCGCGCACGGCGCGCCGCCGCCGCAGCATATCGACGTCAAACAGTTGTCGCGCAAAGTCGAAGACGTGGTGGTGCCATTGCCCAACGAAGTATTCGGCGCGCTGAATAAACTCGGCTCGGTTAACTGGAAAGAGTACGTGCGCACGAATAAGGGTAGCAATTTTACTGAGCGACCGCGCATTGCGCTGTTGCTCGGGACAGTCATCGCCGACGGCTTCATCGCTGTCCAAGCCGAGGACGCTCCGGCTGTGCGCGATATCGGCCAGCGTGTCCAAACTCTCGCCCGCGGCATCGGGGTCGAACGCTCGATTACACCGCACGCCAAAGCGATCACCGAAGCGGCGGACAAACGGAATTGGGAAGGTGTGCGCCAGGAGCTGGACCGGACGCAGAACAGCGTGCAGCAGGCAATGAACGAAGTGCACGACGAGAAATTGTCCCAACTCGTCAGCCTCGGCGGGTGGTTGCGCGGCACGCAAGTATTAACGGCGGTCGTCACGAAACATTTTTCGGCGGAAGGTGCCGAGCTGCTCCATCAGCCGGACCTGGTGGTTTATTTCCAGACGCGCTTGGAAGCGATGCCGGAGTTCAATTTGCCAATCGTACGGGAGATCCAGGGCGCGCTGGTGCAGGTGAAACCGCTGATTGACGTCGGCAATGCGCGCATCTCGCCCGCGTCGGTGAAGAAAATCAACGAGATCACGACCCGGCTCGACAAAGGCATCGTGACGAGATGATGAAGACTCGATGACGGCGCACGTGAAATTTGCTTTGCGCGGCAGTTTGTTCGCCGCGGTGCTGCTCGGGATGCACACCGCGTTGTGCGGCTCGGTCGATGACGCGCAGTCGTTCGCACTGCAAGCGGCCGAGCCATATGTGAAGGAAGGTTTCCAAGTGCGCGAAGATTATTGGGGCGGCGATCTCGGCTCCGGCGAAAAGAAGGCGGTCCGGCAACAGTTGTTCAAAGGAAATGAATACTGGTTCTGGCTGGGCACGGATGTGGGACGGGCGCGCATTTCCGTGCACATTTACGACTCAGATGGGAAATTGGCGGAAGAATCGGACGGGTGGCAAAAGGGCCATTTCGCCGCCGCTCATATTATCCCGAAGGCGACCGGCAGCTATTTCATCATCGTCGCGGTGGAGGAATCACCCGAGGAGCGCACCCATTGGGCGCTGGTCTACGGATTCCGCTAACGAGTAGATGCGCAGCCATGGTGCAGTGTTGGCCGAGGCCGATCTTACCTCGTCCGCTAGCCGATGACTGAAACGCGCACCTTGCAGTTTGAAAGCGCGCGGGCACTGCAGTCGCTCTATGCGAATGATCTCAAGCTGCTGAAAAATCTTGAGGAATCGCTGGGCGTGAAAGTCACGACACGCGAAGGTTGGGTGAAACTCGAAGGTGAACCGGACAAAATCGACAAAGCGCAGCAGGTGTTCGATCAACTCGAACAAGCGCGGCAAAAAGGTGTGCCGATCCAAAAGCACGAATTTAACTACGCATTGAACTCGGTCAGCGAAGCGCGGGAAGAGAATCTCGGCGATCTTGCCGCGACAAAGATTCTGACTTCGCCGCGCAAACTCCCGATCATGGCGCGCAGTGCAGGACAACGCGATTACGTCGAGGCAATCCAGAAACACGACATCGTTTTCGGCATCGGACCGGCGGGGACAGGCAAGACTTATCTGGCCGTTGCCATGGCTGTCGCAGCCTTGAAAAAGGAACAGGTCGCGCGAATTATTTTGACGCGCCCTGCGGTCGAGGCGGGCGAAGCACTCGGATTTTTGCCGGGTGAACTGGAAGAGAAGATCATGCCGTATCTGCGACCGCTCTATGACGCATTGCGCGACATGCTTGAAACCGAGGAAGTGGAGCGGCTCGTTGCGCGTCAGACCATCGAGATCGCGCCGTTGGCTTATATGCGCGGCCGTACGCTGAACAACGCCTTCGTCATTCTCGACGAAGCGCAGAACACGACGACGGAGCAGATGTTTATGCTGTTGACGCGCATCGGTCCAAACTCAAAATGCGTCATCACGGGCGACATCACGCAGATCGATCTGCCGACGAACAAGCACTCAGGTGTGCTCGAAGCATTACAAGCCCTGAAATACGTGCCGGGCATCGCGATCATTCACTTCAGCGAGCGCGACGTGGTACGCCACGAGCTTGTCCGTGCCATCATCAACGCGTATCAACAACACCGTGCTCCGCTGGATTCTGCGCAGGACTAGCATGTTCGATTTCGTTAAACGCAATCGGCTCGTAAGGCGTGGCCTCGCTTCGCGCAAGATGCGCCGCCGGCGCCCGCGCCATGAGTGGGCCGCGACACTTGAATCGTCGGGCCTGGTTAAGATGTCGATCTTCGCGGCGTTCATCACCGGCCTCGCCTTCCTCATCTTCTCCGGGCAACAGCCGGAGCCGACGAAAAACTTCGTGATCGCGATTTTGTTTCTGGCCATCGCGATCACGCAGCTTTGGATCAACCAGCCGAACACGTTCGCGCAAAACTCGCGCGTGTTGCTCGTGTTCGGAACGATCTTCGTGCAGCTCGCGCTGACCAAGCTCCTCTACGTGCTCTGTGCCAAGCAGACGTTCCAGTTTCTCACGCCAGAGGTGGCGGGACTAATCGCGCCCTACGCGTTGGCGCCGCTGGCGCTCAGTGTTTTGCTCGGACGCAACCACGGACTTTATGCGGCGGTTTCAGTGAGTCTTTGGAGCAGCGTATTGTTCCGCAAAATCGATGCGCCGCTTCTCGTCACCAGCTTGATCAGCGGTTTCACCGCCGTTTATCTCACGTTGCAAGTGCGGCGACGCAGTCGTCTCGTCCGCGCCGGTGTCGGCGTGGGTGTGGCGATCTGGTTGCTCTCGCTCACGTTTGGTTTAATCGGGCCGATCAATGTGTTCTCACCGATGGCGAACGACTGGGGCATGATTGGGGTGCAGAGCGCGCTCGCGATCGGCAACGGAATTGTCACCGCAATGATTGTCGGCGGCGCATTGCCCATGCTTGAGCATCTGTTTCAAGTCACGACCGACATTTCGTGGCTGGAAGCGTCCGATCTTAATCACCCCTTGCTACGGCGGATGACAATCGAAGCACCGGGCACCTATCATCACAGTCTCGTCGTGGCAAATCTCGCGGAGGCTGCCGCCGAAGCGATCGGCGCGAACGCGACGCTCTGCCGCGTGTGCTCCTATTTTCACGACGTTGGCAAGCTAGTGAAGCCGCAATACTTCACCGAAAACATGAACTTCGAGCGCAACCCGCACGATGATCTCGCGCCCACGATGAGCGCGCTGATTATCCTTTCGCACGTTAAGGAAGGTGTCGATCTTGCGCTGAAACATAAACTCACCCAGCGTATCATCGACATAATCCAGGAGCACCACGGCACCTCGCTCATCTCCTATTTCTATCAGCGCGGCTTGCAACAGCAGGCGGACGCGCGCGCCGGTGGCAAGATCATGAACATTCGCGCGGAAGATATTCCCGAAGTGCGCGAGGAAAGCTTCCGTTATCCCGGCCCAAAACCGCAGACGAAAGAAAGCGCCATCGTCAGTCTCGCCGACATCGTCGAAAGCGCCTCGCGCAGTTTGGAAAAACCGACCCCGCAAAAAATCGAGCAACTCGTCCACGAGTTGATCGAGGAACGGATCGCCGATGGCCAGCTCGACGAATGCGATTTAACGCTCGGGGATTTGAGAACCATCAGCGACCGCTTCCGCTTCACGCTGATGACCATGCTGCATACGCGCATCGCGTATCCAAAACAGGAGCCGCGGATCGCCGGACCGCGCGACGAAACGCTCCGCCCCGATGTCATGGCCGCCACGCGCCGCCCGCCCAGCGCCCCGCCGGTTTCTGCAGCGTGACCTTAGGCTGCCGGCGGTTCGACGTCTTTGTCATGTCGAGCGAAGTCGAGACATCTCTTGCTATTGATTTAGCATCGAGTCGACAGAGAAGGGAGATGTTATCTCCTGAACCCTACTTCCAGATTCGTAAGATCCCGTGCTCGTCCGGCGGACAGGACTTAAAGGTTCGGCGGTCTGGCGCGGGGTTCGCGATCTTTGGCGGTGGCGGTGCTGGGGCGGGTGACGAAGGGGCCGCCTTCGAGCGGGGCGGATTTGGTGAAGGCGACGTCGGGCATTTCGCTGGGCAGACCTTCGAGCGGGAATTCTTTACGCAGCGGGAAGAACGGATAGCCGTCCCACATCAGGATGCGGCGGAGATCGGGGTGCCCGTTGAATTTGACTCCCATCATGTCGTAAATCTCGCGCTCGTGCCAGTTGGCCGTCGGCCAGATGTCGCTCACGGTGTCGACCGCGCCGACATCTTCCGAGACGCGCAGTTTCAGGCGCAGATGCGCGGCCAGCGTCATTGAGTAAAGCTCGTAAACGATTTCCCACCGCGGGTCTTCGCCGAAGTTGTCGATGCTGGTGATGTCGATCAAATAATCGAACGAGAGATCGTCCCGGCACGATTTCGCAATCTCGCGCAGGTCTTCCGGCGCGATCGTGTAGGTGGTCTCTCCGCGGAATTCACTCTGATCTTTGATTTTCGCGCCAAGGAATTTGCCTAACGAAGCGAGAAGCTCTTGGCCGGTCACGGGAAGAAAGGATGAAGGATTAAGGATAAAGGACGAAAGTTGTAGGGCAGGCGCTCCGCCTGCCAGTAATCAAACTTCACGGCAAGCGATGCGCTTGCCCTACAATTTCTGTTGGAAGCGTTCACGCCAGCGCTTCCTCAGCTTTTTTCGTAAGCGCAGGTTTCTGCGCACGCAGCGAACGCTCGCCGGAAATTTTCTCCTGCAATTTCATCAGCCCGGCGAGCAACGCTTCGGGACGCGGGGGGCAGCCGGAGATGTAAACATCGACCGGCAGGAGCTGATCGATTCCCTGAAGCACAGCGTAGGAGCGATACATTCCGCCGGTGGATGCGCATGCGCCCATGGCGATGACCCATTTCGGCTCGGGCATCTGCTCATAAATGCGTTTCACCGCCAGCGCCATTTTGTATGTGACAGTCCCGGCGACGATCATCACGTCGCATTGGCGCGGCGAGAAACGCATGACTTCAGCGCCGAAGCGCGAGATGTCGAAGCGCGAGGCGGCGGTCGCCATCAACTCGATCGCGCAGCAGGCGAGCCCCATTGGCATCGGCCAGAGCGAATTTTTGCGCACCCAATTCAACGCCGCGTCGAAGCGGGTGAAAATGACGTTGCCTTCGATCTTTGAATCGTAGGCGGTTGAACGTTCTTCGGCCATCGCGCAACAGTAACGTCGCACCCCACGCATTCAAGATCGACAATCGGTGGATTGGCCGCTCGGCGCGTGTTGCTAAATGATTGCGGCTGCGCCGCGAGTCAACATCGAACGCCGGAGCACCCGATCCACCTTTGCAGCGTTACCTTGTCGATTGTATAGAACGACTCCCGAAAACCGCGATGAACTCGGCGATACGCACTCATCTCGACGAGCTAGAGAAGCAAAGCATTTTCATCTTTCACGAGGCGTATCGCACGTTCAAGAACATCGCCATGCCATCGTCGATAGGAAAAGATTCGAACGTGTTGATCTGGCTGGCGCGCAAAGCGTTCTTCGGGGGCGTCCCGTTCCCCGTGCAGCATATCGACACGACTTAGCACGATGAGAGTGAGACACGTTGAAGGACTAAGTGGGTTTTGAGCGGCAGCAAATTTCGACAAGTGCCGAGCTCGACTGGGAGCAGCGACGCATTATGACTATTGCCAAAAACTCCGGTTTGTGGGAGGAATTGAACTGCTTCTTGCCTGAGGCGGCGCCGCATTTTCGCACGAAAACCGGCAAAACGACCCAACCAAGCAAGAAACCCTTATCATTATGAATATTGATAGCGCAAGATTTCAGGGCCATCTCATTGCGCCGCATGGCGGCGAACTGGTCGATCTTAAACTCGATCCGGAAAATGCAGCCGAGATCAAAGCGCGCTCCAGAGATTTTCCGTCCTGGGACTTAACGAGCCGGCAAATCCGCGACCTCGAGCTTCTGCTGAGCGGCGGCTTCTCACCGCTACGTGGCTTCATGAATCGCGACGATTACGAGCGCGTGTGCCAGGAGATGAAATTGAGCAATGACCTGCTCTGGCCAATCCCGGTCACGCTCGATGTGCCGGAGGCGTTTGCCAAATCGCTCAAGCCCGGAGCCAGCAAAATCGCGTTGCGTGATTCCGAAGGCGTAATGGTAGCGGTCTTGTATGTCGAGGATGTCTGGCAGCCTGATCGAAAGGCCGAAGCGCAAGCTGTTCTGGGAACGACGAGCACAGTACATCCTGGTGTCGATTATCTTCTCAACCGGGGACACGGCTGGTACGTGGGCGGGCGCGTGGAAGGTTTGCAACTGCCCACCCATTACGATTTCCGAACCCTTCGGCTCACACCGTCAGATTTGCGGGCGGAGTTCGTGCGCCGCGGCTGGCGCCGGATCGTCGCGTTCCAGACGCGCAACCCGATGCACCGCGCGCACGTGGAATTGACGTTTCGCGCCGCGAGACAGGTCGAAGCCAGTCTTCTGATTCATCCTTCCGTCGGCGTGACCCGGCCTGGCGACGTGGACTACTTCACGCGCGTCCGTTGTTACCAGCTGCTTGTCTCCAAATATCCGCGCGGCACAGCCAAGCTTGCCTTATTGCCGCTTGCGATGCGGATGGGCGGACCGCGGGAAGCGATCTGGCACGCGATCATTCGGAAAAACCATGGCTGCTCGCATTTTATTGTCGGACGCGATCACGCCGGGCCGGGCAACGATGCCGATGGCAAGCCATTCTACGGGCCATACGAAGCGCAGGAGTTGTTCCGCAAACACCAAGCCGACATCGGTGTTGAAATGGTGCCTTTCCAAATGATGGTCTATGTCGAGGACCGAGATAAATATTTCCCAGAAAACGAAGTGCCGCCCGGGGCGCGCGTGCTCAATCTCTCGGGCACAGAATTGCGGCGCCGGCTAAACGAAGGCCGCGACATTCCGGTCTGGTTCACGTTTCCCGAAATAGCGCGCGAACTGCGACGCAGCTTCCCACCACGGCATAAGCAAGGTCTGACCGTCTTCTTTAGCGGACTCTCCGGCGCCGGGAAATCGACCATCGCCAACGTGCTCATGATTAAGTTCCTCGAAATGGGCGGCCGGCCAGTGACACTGCTCGACGGGGATCTGGTGCGCAAACATCTCTCTTCGGAGCTTGGTTTTTCGAAGGAACATCGCGACATCAACATTCGCCGCATTGGCTACGTGGCCTCCGAGATCACGAAAAACGGCGGTATTGCTATCTGCGCGCCGATCGCGCCGTATGACTCCACGCGCAAGGACGTCCGGGCACTGATTGAGCCATTTGGCGGCTTTGTTCTTGTGCACCTTGCCACGCCGATAGAAGTTTGCGAGCAGCGTGACCGAAAGGGCCTCTACGCGAAAGCTCGTGCTGGGGTCTTGAAGGAATTTACCGGAATATCGGATCCCTACGAAGTGCCGACTGACGCGGAAGTGACGGTGGACACAGCAGAGCTGTCGCCGGAGGAAGCCGCCCAGGAAATCATTTTGCATTTGGAACAGGAAGGCTTCATCGGAATCAACGGCACGGCGCCTGATCCAAACTCCACGTAGCCGCAGGCGCCCCGCACCGGATCGAAGGTAGGTCGCGTTCTCCGGACGCGACGTTTAGTTGTCCCGCGGACACGAGAGGCTTTATTAGCAACGCGCCCGGAGGTCGCGTTCCACCTTGCCTAACGAGCGAGTTCTCGATCTTACGATTCGTGCCGCGCGCACGAGCGACGCAGCCGCGCTCGCGCGGCTGATGTGTGAGCTCGGCTACGAGACCACCACGGCGGAGATGGCATCTCGATTAGAAACCATCACTGGCGATCCGCGCTATCGAACATTGGTCGCGGTCGCAAAAGGAAAGGTAGAGGGAATGATCGGGACGTTTGCTCGCCCCAGCTTTGAGCACAACGACCTCAGCGGTCGCATTCTCGCGCTGATCGTCGCCTCAACCGCGCGGCGCCGTGGCATTGGCCAGCGATTGATTGCGGCGGCAGAAAACGATTTCGCCCGAAGAAATATTCGGCGCGTCGCGGTAGACACGCGATTTGAGCGGGAACAAGCACATGAGTTTTACGAAACGCTGGGCTACCGCCGGAATGGGTTCCGTTTTGTGAAAACGTTAGATTAGTGGCGGCGAGGCCGACGGCTTGCGCTTCACCTTAGGCGACGCGAGTGGCGAGGCGGCCGCCTTCAATGTGCTCGCCGTAGTTGACGTGGCTCGACGCGATGACGTCGTGGATGATTTTGCCCAGCTCAGCCGCTTCGTATGGCTTCGCGATAACGCCGCGAAACCCGAAATCCTGATACCGGCTCATCGTCGCATCGGTGGCGTAACCGCTGGAGACGATCGCATTCACGGTTGGATCGATCTCGATGAGCTTTTTCAAAGCTTCCTTGCCGCCCATCCCGCCCGGCAGCGTGAGGTCGAGAATGACAGCATCGAAGCGTTCACCGCGCTCAAATCTTTCTCGGTAAATGTTGACGCCGTCGAGTGCGGTGTCGGCCTGCTTCACTTCGTAACCGAGTCGGGTGAGCGTAAACTCGACCAGCGTGCGAATGGCTTCCTCATCGTCGACAACCAGCACACGACCGGTGCCAGTCATTGCGGGTGACATGGTCACTGGAGCGTCAATCGGCAGTTCCTGATGGAGCGCGGCCGGGAGATAGACCGTAAACGTAGAACCGAAGTGCACCTGCGATTCGACGGTGATAAGACCGTTGTGGTTTTTGATGATCGAGTAAGCGGTGGCCAGCCCGAGGCCGTTCCCTTTAGGTTTCGTGGTGAAATAAGGATCGAAGATGCGTTTGACGTATTGCTCGGGAATGCCGACGCCTTCGTCCCGAATGCTGATGCGGATGTAATCGCCTGGCGGCAGATCGGGAATCACCGGCGTAGTTGCGCTCGTGTAGCGGAAGTTTTCGCAAATCACATGTAACGTGCCGCCGTTCGGCATCGCTTGATCGGCATTCACCGCGAGATTCGCGATAACCTGGCTAATTTGCCCCGGATCGATCTCGGCCGGCCACAGATCGGCCCCGAATTGGAACTCGCTGCGGCTATGGCTGCCGCGCAACGAGAAGCCGACCGTATCCTGAATGAGTTTGCCAATCGACGTTGTTTTCTTAATCGGCGCACCGCCGCGCGCGAAGGTGAGAAGCTGTTGCGCGAGATCGCGGGCGCGTATGGAAGCATTTTTTGCGTCAACCAGACGCGTGGCCATCTCGGCATCGGGTGGAAGAAGTAGTGAAGCGAGCGAGATGTTGCCGATAATCGCGGTGAGCAGGTTGTTGAAGTCGTGCGCGATGCCGCCTGCGAGCAAGCCAAGTTGCTCGAGTGTTTCCGCTTTGCGGCGCTCAGCTTCGTCGCGCTGGCGCTGGGTGATATCGCGGAACACCAGAACAACACCGGCGACTTCATTTTTGTTGTCGCGAATCGGCGACGCGCTCTGCTCGATAATGCGCTCGGTGCCATCGCGCGAAGTAAGCGTCGCGTTTTCTGCTAGCCCGAGCAGGATCGATTGCACTTCGTTGCGATAAGCACTGCGCGGGACGCGCGCCTGCGCGGCAAGGTCGATCGCCACATTGAATACCGTCTTGAGCGGCTGGCCGATGGCTTCCTGTGATGTCCACCCGGTCAAACGTTCAGCTTCGTTATTCAAAATGATGATGCGGCCCTGCACGTCCGTCGTAATGACACCGTCACCGATGGAACGGAGCGTCACGGCCAGGCTTTCTTTTTCCGCCGCGATTTCCTTCTCGAATCGCCGGCGCTCGGTTACATCGCGCACCATCGCCACGAACAGTTTGTTGTCGCCCACCTGCATCTGGCTGAGCGACATCTCGAGCGGGAAGCTGACGAGCTTTCGGGTTCGTCCCAGCGCGAGAATGGTGCTGCCGGTGCGCTTCGCGATTTGTTCCCACGCACAGGCGACCGGTTTGGCGTCTGGCTCATCTCCGTAAACCTTCGGCACGAGTTTGGTCAATTTGTAGCCGACCATTTCCTGCTCGCTGTAGCCGAACATTTTTTCGGCCGCCGGGTTCATCGAGCAAATCACCCCTTCTTCGTCGAGCGTAACCATGCCGTCGAGAATGTTTTCGATAATCGAGCGAATGCGTGTTTCGACGGCTTCGAGTTTGGCGAGCTGCCTTCGCACGAGAGCGAAGCTGTAGCTGTTTGATACCACCAGTAATGCGACGGCAAGAAAGGCGAGGCATCCGAGGATGGATGTTTTGATGACGCGCTCGCGGCTCGCCGCGGAGTTTCGCATCTCGTAGACCGACACCTCGTTTTGCTCGAGCGTGCCGAGCATCTGGCGGATATCGGCCATCAGGGGTTCGCCAACGTCGCTAATCATGAGCGTGTTGATTTCTTTGCCGTCACGCCGGGCGTCGATTTCCGGTGTCGCGCAGGTGCTAACCCACCGCTCGACGTTCGCGCGCACCTCTGCCAGCAACTCGGCCTGACTGGGACTGTTCGCCACCAAGATCGACAGGTAGCCGTTGTATGTATAAAAGTCGCTGACTGCGCGTTTGTAATTTTCGAGGAAACTGGCCTCGCCGGTGAGAAGATAGCCGCGCTTCTCCTTCTGCATCTCCAATACCGACCGCTCCAGTTTCGGGAGGAAATCAAGAATCTGCGTGGATTGCGTCGCCCATTCCTGTTCAAGCATGCGCTGGTTGAGCACAATCTGCTCGTCGTCCTGGACGGACTGGAGAATGGCGCGTGCCTGATCCAGGAGTGAGTTGCCGAGGGCGACTGGTTGAGAATCGGGGCTGCTCGTGTCCGGGCTGCCAGACGTGGCCTGCCGCGCTTTGATCTCCGGCACGGCGACCGTATCAATCCATTGCTGCACGATCGTCTGCACCTTGACGATGCGTTTACGTTGCTTCGGGTTGTCAAAAATCAACGCGTTCAGGTTTTCGATCCGCCGCTTGATCGCTTCGCGACGCCGGTCAAATGACAACGTGTAATCGTTTTTGCCGGTCAGCAGAAAGCCGCGGTGACCGGTTTCGAGCGCGGCGATATCATTTTCAATCAAACTGCTCAGGCGGATCACTTCGATGGTGTGCGCACGCACATTTTCCTGCTGGTGATTGCGGATTGTGACGTAAAGGAAAATCCCAGCCAGCAGCACGATTACCGTCACCCCGGCGGCGGTGCCGGAGAGAAGCTTGAAATGAAAATGGCGCTGGCTAAAAAGCCATTCTCCGCATCGGCGAAAGAAGCCGACGCGTTTCGGTTTATCGGTCGTGGTGCTGACTGGCGATGGCTCGGCGTGGCGCATCTATAATTTTTATAAAAGCAGGTATTCTGCCACTCCGTTCCTCTGCCGCTATCAGCGCGCCGTCGTCTGCTAAAGCAATCTCAGTACCGGACGCGGACGAGAAATAATCCGGCAGCGGGTGCAACAAACCGGCGGCCGGCACTCTGGCGGCGGCTCAACTGATTTGCGATTTCCGCGACTGTTTGTTTGCCGAGCGCGCATTGCACGATCGAACCGACCATTAGTCGCACCATTTTGTAGAGGAAACCGTCGCCGTCGAACTCGATGTTAACGCGCGAACCGCGGTGCAGACTTCGCACCGAACGAATCGTTCGAGTGGTGTTTGCTTCAGTATGACCGCGATTTGCAGCGAACGCGGCAAAATCATGCATGCCGACGAACTCCTGCGCAGACCTCTCCAGCCTGTCGAAGTCGAGCTTCGCCGCCAAATGCCATGCTCGTCCGTATTCATGTGGTGGCATCACCGGCCCGGACCAAATGCGGTAACGATAAACTTTCCCGTTCGCAGAAAGCCGCGCGTGAAAATGGGTTGAGACAAAGGAGCATCGCAACACGCGAATAGTCGGTTGCAGGACGGCATTTAACGCCTGCACCCAGTCGCCAGCGGCCAACTTCGGTTCCGCAAGATCGACATGTGCGCATTGACCGAGCGCGTGAACGCCAGTATCGGTCCGACCCGCGCCCTGTACACGCACGCGCTGGCCACTGATACGATCAAACGCGCGCTCCAGCTGGTCCTGGATCGTGTTTCGGTGTGTCTGACTCTGCCAGCCGGCGAAATGCATGCCGTCATAGGCGAGGATCAACTTCAGTCGCTGCGACATCGCGTTACCGCGCAATCTCTTTCACATCGCTGATTGCCTGCGCGAGTCGAGATAGCCCTGCAAGATCATCTGCGCTGCGACTTGATCGAGATACTCGCGGCTCCGGCGCGTGCTTTTGCCTGCGCTCCGCAGCGCGCGGTTCGCGGCTGCGGTCGTGAGCCGCTCGTCCCATGTCACCACCTCACACGGCAGCATCGCGCGCAACTTGTCCGCGAAACCCAAAGCTGATTTGGCCGCGTCTCCAACTTCACCGCTCATGCGGCGCGGCAAGCCGACCACCACGCTGTCGATCTTGCGTTGCCGAACAATTTCGGCGATGCGTGCTGGCGCGTTTCCCGTCGCAGGAATTGTCTCGAGTGGATGCGCGAGCAATTGGAGCTCATCCGAAATCGCCAAACCGATGCGGACTTTTCCGAGATCGATCCCAAGAATCGGGTTCATTTGGCCGCGGGCGGTTCACTGCAGCTCGGGCGGAAGTTTGGTGACCAGGTTCTTGATCTTCTCCACGTCGTGGCGATGACAGACCAGGACGGCATCGCCTGTGCGTACCACGATGAAATCGTGCACACCGAGCAATGCGACAGTCGTCTCGTCTTCCGCGAAAATAATGTTGTGAGTCGACTCAAGCGCGACAAGCGGGCAATTCGCCGCGTTGCCGTCGATGTCGCGCTTGAAGTAATTGGCGACTGCCTGCCAACTGCCGATGTCGTCCCAATCAAAGCTCGCCTCGACGACCAGGACGCGATCGGCCTTCTCCATGATTGCGTAGTCGAAGGAAATCCGCGGGAGCTTGGCGAAACGTTCGCCCAGCACTTTTTCGAATCTTCCGGGCGCGCGCAGCTGCGAAATGAAGTCGGCCAGCTCGGGCGCGTGGCGGTTAAACTCGCTCAGCACGGTCGGCACCGACCAGACGAACATCCCGGCGTTCCAACGAAAATTGCCCTTGCGCAAGAATGATTCCGCAAGATCGACATTGGGCTTTTCGCGAAAGCGGACGACCCTGTGCACCGCGCCTTTGTCGGCGCCGTTTTGGAATCGAACCGCTTCGCCATGCTCGATATAACCATAGCCCGGACAAGGCCACGTCGGCTTGACACCGATCACGACCAGTTCGCCCATTTGCGCGGCGGCCTCAGCCGCTAAGCTCAATGTCTCGTGAAACGCCGCGCGATTCGCAATCAGGTGGTCGGCGGGAAGGACGAGCATGGTCGCGCCGTGATCGCGCGCCGCGACCCAGCCGGCCCCGAGCGCAACCGCCGCGGCGGTATCGCGTTTTGCTGGCTCGGCCAAAATATTTTCTTTCGGGAAATCGCTGAGCAATTCGCGCACAGCATCTGCTTGTTCGACATTCGTGAGAACGAGGATGCGCTCCCGTGGAACGAGGCCGTCGAGCCGCGCAACCGTTTCCTCGAGCAGCGCGCGCTTCGTCACCAATTGGAGCAACTGCTTTGGACGTGCGCGGCGACTGAGTGGCCAGAATCGTTGGCCACTCCCGCCAGCGAGAATGAGCGCGTAAATCAGATTCGATATTGCCATGCAAAAATCTGCGCCGGCTGGCTATCCGCAGCGCGAAGATTCCCGTTTCCTTTTACCAAACCGGACGTATAAGGGTATGCGATGTCGCTCCCGTTATCCATGTTAAAAAGCTCCGACCAGCTGCCACTCGATGCGTTACTTACCCTGACGCGTACCGCGTTCGGCCTTGGAATTGGGATGCTCATGGCCGACAAGATCAAGCGCCCCGTTCGACAAGCGGCCGGCATCACATTGCTCTCGATCGGCGCGCTCGCTGCTGTTCCGTTTGTGCTCAAGCTCGCGCTGGAACGAATTAACCGGCCGGAATCCGAGCGCGGCAGTCAGGCGCGGCTGCGATCGATTCGAGACGCGGGTTACACCTCCGAGACCGACATCTTCTAAGCGGCTCGC
>DASTDG010000092.1:0-6408 GCA_035710475.1 Chthoniobacterales bacterium
CGGGATCTGCAACATGTCGATCTTCTCTCCGGCAATCTCCGCTTCCCCCGGTGAATGGACGTCCGTCGTGACCGGAATTTTCAACTCCTGGCCGATCGCTGAAAGAATCTCACAGCCTTCGCGCACGCCAATTCCGCGAAACGCGCGCACGGAAGTCCGGTTCGCCTTATCGTAAGATGCCTTAAAAATAAGATCGACATCTTCGGTCGCACAAATCTCCGCAATCTGTCGCGCCATGCGCCAGACAAACTTCTCCGATTCAATCACGCACGGGCCGAGAATGAACGCGGGGCGCTTCCCGCCAATCGAAACATTTGCGATGCGGAGAGGTTTCGGTTTCGCCATGAGATCTAAGGAAAGCAGGAACGCAGGAATTTTAAATGCTTGCTTCCTGCTTTCCTGCATTCCTAGGGGATTTTCCTCTGGCAAGATCGACGATCGCAAATGGCGCATAGAGCACGATGAAGAAGAGCAACGCGAGGCCGTGCATTTGCAGCAGGTACAGCGGGCGCGAGTCGGACAGGAAATTTAGAATCGAAAACGCCTCCGGTTTGTGCAGAAGAAACCCGTAATTGTAGCCGGTCACCGCGTCGGCGATGAAGGTAACCAGGAAATACAATTCCGACCAGAGGAACACGCGCACGATCGACATCGGTAGAGGACGATAGTGGCGGGTGAGCATGAGAAATACGACGCCGACAATTATCCCGCAGTGCGAAATGAAAAAGCTGAAGAAGCGAAAGTCGGGGAAGCCATAGTGTAGATTGGGCGTGAGCACGGCCTGCACGGTGCCGCCGATTCCCCAAAAATACGCAACCTCAAACCAGCGCTGCCTGCCGGTCCACATCGCAACGATGACGACGACCATGCCCCAGTCGCAGAGTTGCAGGGGAAGCAGTTGCTGCCATGCAACCACTGCGGTGCGCCGAATTAAGGCGAGGTAGGTGACGTAATCGAGAAGCAGGATCACGGAAATTGTACTGACGATCATGCGCTCCACCCGATGCGACTTGCTGCTCCGCACGAGCGCGGCCAGGGCAAACGGCAGCGCAATCGTCAGACAAATGACCGTGAGATGCGGAAGACGATATGGATAAAACTCAGGCGCGGAATCCATCGCAAGATCGATAGTGTGCGCCACTCATCAGCGGATGAGCCAGAGATTGCACGGAATTATGTCAGTGAGCCAGGCGATGTTCTTCGGAAGCTCACGCCCGGGTGCAGTCCTCACCGGAACAACGAGCAGATCGGCAGCCGTTGATTGGACGAAATCAGCCGCGGCGAAGCCGGTGTTGGCTCGCAAACAGCGCACTTCGATCGGCACGTCCGTTTCACCCGCTTTTAACACGAATTGTTCGAGGGCGACTTCTTCGTCCTCAAAACTGCGCGAACGCCGCCCGTTCTTCGCGGCCGGCATGGCGGCTCGCGCTTGGTCGAAAGTTGTGACCACACGAATGACGTAAAGCCGCTCGCACTGTTCGGCGCGGGCGAGTTGAAGCGTATGCGCAAATGCACGCTGCGCATCTTCGGAATCAGTGATCAGAAAAACGATGCGCCGCAGTGGCTTCGGCTCGCGGAGCGGGTTTGTGAAAAGGAAAACTGAACAAGCGGCCTCGCGTACCAGCCGCCGGGCGACGTTGCCGAGGAAGGGGTGCAGCACGAGCTCTTTTTCCAATGCACCGGCGAGAACAAGATCGATTGGATGATGGGCGAGGAACTCTAAGATCGCCTCGGCCGGGTCGCCTTCGCGGTAGTGAATGGTCGAGCCGGTCGGCAGCTCTAATCGAGCGAACGCGTCGCTGAATTTCCGTGCGCTCTCCTCGCTCCGCTGGCCGACATGGATCAGGCTCAAGGTCGAGCCGAGCCGGTCGCGCACCCGTTTGGCTTCAGCGAGCACGGCTTCGAAGCGCGGCGAAAATGTGCTCGCGACGGCGAGGTTTTTGTAAGGCGGAGCGGCTGCCATTGAAGGGGCGATCAATCTCCGGCGAGCGGCGGCTTACGCAACGAGGGAAATGTTCGCCGCAGGACGAACCCGTCCGGTGCGGATTTGATGTTTGATCTTTCAGGTTTGATGTTCCGCCGATGGGGCGGGCGATTTACCCGGGGAGCTTTGATCCGGTGACGAATGGCCATCTCGATGTGATCGAGCGCGGGCGAAAGCTTTTCGACGAAGTAGTCGTGGCCGTCGCGTACAATGAGGAGAAAAACGCGCTTTTCTCGCTCGAAGAACGCTTGCAGCTGCTCGAGCAATCGATTGGCCAGATCAACAATGTGCGGATCGCGCAATTTGATGGATTGCTCGTCGACTTTGCCGTCGCGCAACAGGCGAACGCGGTCATTCGCGGCCTCCGCGCCGTGTCTGATTTCGAATTCGAATTTCAAATGGCGTTGATGAATCGAAAACTGGAGACGGCGGTGGAAACGATTTTTTTAATGCCGAAGGAGGAATACACCTACTTGAGCTCGCGGATTATCAAGGAGATCGCGCGCTTGGGCGGTGACGTATCAAGTTTCGTCCCGCCGGCAGTGGTAAAGGCTTTGCGCCGGAAATTTGGCAAATGAAGGTTCATCTGAAACAAGTTCCAGCGGACGGGCTGCATCTCGAAGGCGAAGAGGATTGCCCAATCACCGAGTTTGAAGCGGAGGAAATTCGCGGCGTCGGTCCGCTTTCATACAACATCGACATCGGCGTGGCCGGTGGAGCGTTGTGGGCGACCGGTTCGCTTCGGCAGAAAGCGGAATTGCGCTGCGTGGCCTGTCTGGAAAAATTCGTGTATGAACTGAGCGTGCCGGCCTTCGCGATGCGCACCGAATTGCATGGTCCGGAAACTGTGGATCTTACGCCGTTCATGCGAGAGGATCTGTTGCTGAATCTGCCGGCGCATCCGCGTTGCGATCGGGACGGCGGACGCGTTTGCAAAGCGGCGCAGTCGCAACCGGCCACTCAGAACGCGAAAGGAAGGTTGGACTGGAGCGAGCTTGATAAGTTGAGGTTGAAGTGATGAAGCGTTAAACAGTTGAATCGGATAACTCAGACCGCTGTAATTCTTGATCGCCGTAACGCTTCAACCATTGTTTTTCTGTGGGGATATGCTTCGGTGAACGCCGGCCATGGGTGTCCCAAAACGTAAAACGTCGAAGATGCGATTGCGCTCGCGGAAAGCGGCGAACCGTTGGCACGCGCCGCGTCTGAGCAAATGTCCGCAGTGCGGCAGCACAGTGCCAGGGCACACGGTTTGTCCGTCCTGCGGGTATTATCGCGGCCGTCAGGTGCTGACGCTTGAAGGCAAATAACTCCGGTTGAGCGTTGAAGCGATAAAGCGTTGAAGCGTTACCGCGGCGTTGCTCGGCTTCAACTCTTCAACGCTTGAACCTTTTAGCGCATTTTTCGTTTTGCATTCACGAGGCAAAGTTCGCAAAGTTTCTGCCCGATGAAAATCGCCTTGGATGCGATGGGGGGCGATTTTGGTCCCCCGAACCTCGTGGCGGGCGCCGTGATGGCGTTGCAGGAATATCGGCGGATCGATCGCCTTTTTCTTGTCGGTGACGCGCCAAAAATCGAAACCGAGCTTCGCAAGCATGGGTGCAGCGACCAGCGGGTCGAGATCGTGCACTCGACCCAGGTGGTCGACATGAGCGATCGGGCCTGGTCGGCGGTGCGACGGAAACGAGATTCCTCGATCAGCCGCGCGGTCGATCTTGTGAAACACGGCCAGGCGGATGCAGCCGTCAGTGCCGGTCACACTGGGGCGGCGGTGGCGGCGAGCATGGTCAAATTGCGCACGCTGGAAGGGATCGATCGCCCGGGGATTGCGGCGGTTTTGCCAACGCAATACAACGTTTTTGTCCTGATCGATGCCGGCGCCAACATCGACGCGCGGCCGGAGCATTTGTTGCAGTACGCCATCATGGGCTCGGTTTATTCGAGTCACGTCCTCGGTTACAAACGGCCCTCGGTTGGGCTCATCTCACTCGGCGAGGAAGACGTCAAAGGCAACGAGCTGACGAAAGAGGCGTTCAAGATGGTGAAGCAAAGCTCGCTGAATTTTCGTGGCAACATCGAAGGGCGACACCTATTCGAAGAGCCGGTGGAGGTCGTCGTGTGCGACGGCTTTGTCGGCAATGTGATCTTGAAAACGTCCGAATCGATCGCGGTTGCGATTTTCAAATGGTTGAAAGACGAACTGATGCAATCGCGCCGGCGCATGGCCGGCGCCTATCTCGCCAAGGACGCGTTTCACAACATCAAGAAAAAGACCAATTACGAGGAATACGGCGGGATGCCGTTGCTGGGCGTAAATGGGATTTGCATCATCGCGCACGGGGCGAGCACGCCGCTCGCCATCAAGAACGCGTTGCGGGTGGCGGCCGAGTCGATTGAACAGCAGGTGAACCCGCATATCGTCGAGGAGATCCGCCGTTACAATGAAGCGACAGCCCCGCTCGAGGCCGCGGTCCACTAAACGCCGCTCCGTTTCCATCATCGGCACCGGCAGTTACGTGCCGGAGAAAATCCTCACCAACGACGATCTGACGCGCATCGTTGATACGTCGGACGAATGGATCACCACGCGCACAGGTATCAAGGAGCGCCGCGTCGCGGCCAAGGACGAGCACACGAGCGATATGGCGACAAAGGCAGCGCTCCAAGCAATTGACCAGGCCAAGATCTCGCCCACGGACATCAACCTCATTCTCGTCGCGACGGCCACCCCCGACATGCTGTTTCCGGCGACGGCGTGCTTTGTGCAAAAGAAGATCGGCGCTACGAATGCCGCTTGTCTCGATGTTTCCGCGGCGTGCGCGGGGTTTCTGTTTGCCCTCGAAATCGGACAGCAATTCATCACTTCGCACACTTACGACATCGTGCTCGTCATCGGCGCCGATAAACTGACCTCGGTCACGAACTGGACCGACCGAAACACCTGTGTGCTTTTCGGCGATGGTGCGGGCGCGGCGATTTTAGCGCACCGTGGCGGCAGTCATGGCGTAATCAGCACGCACATCGGCAGCGACGGGCGCTTCAGCGATATCCTGTTCATGCCGGGAGGCGGATCGCGTTGCCCGATCACGCGTGAAAACGCGCACTTGAATCTGGCGACCATCCACATGACCGGCAAGGAAGTTTACAAACAAGCGGTCACAGCGATGCTGAGCGCCGCGAAAAAAGCTCTCGATGATGCCGGCTTGTCGATCCAGGACATTGCCTGTGTCATTCCGCACCAGGCAAACTTGCGTATCATCGAAGCGATCGCGGATCGTCTGGGGATTCCGCTCGAGAAATTCATGGTGAATCTCGATCGCTACGGAAATACTTCGGCGGCCGCAGTTGCGATCGCGCTCGATGAAGCGAATCGCAGCGGACGCATCAAAACCGGTGATTACGTCCTCATGGTGGTATTCGGTGGCGGGCTGACCTGGGCCGGCACGGTGCTGGAGTGGTGAAGCCCGTACGTAATTCGTGATTGGTGAATCGAGAATCGGAGCCGATGTAACGATTCACGATTCAACGATGTAACGATTCTCATGCTCATCGAGACTCACGCACACCTCGACTACCCCGATTTCGCGGATGATTTTGAGGACGTGCTGCGTCGTGCGACCGAAGCAGGTGTGACCCGTATCATCACCATTGGCACGTCAGTTGAAAGCAGCCGGCGCGCTGTCGATCTTGCGGAGAAGTACCCGAATATTTTCGCGGTAATCGGCGTGCATCCGACCTACGCGGCGGAAGCGGAGGATGACGTGATGACGCCGTTGCGCGAGCTGGCCAAAAATCCGCGGGTCGTCGGCCTGGGCGAAGCCGGCCTCGATTACCATCATCTGCCGAGCGTCGAAGCGGCGAAGGAAAAGAAGGTGCAAGTTTTCGCGCGCGCCTTGCAGGGGGAAACGGAAGAGGAAATCGAGGCGAGCATTCAGGATGGCGCTTACAAATCGCGACAGGCGAGTTTGTTTCAGCAACAGCTCGATTTGGCCGTGGAACTCGGGTTCAACGTCGTAATTCACCAGCGCGATGCTTGGGCGGACACGCTCGCGATTATGCAGCCGTACACCGACAAGTTGCGCGGCGTGTTTCACTGTTTTGGCGGCACGCTCGAACAGGCGAACGAAGTACTCGCCCTCGACCATCTGGTTTCGTTCACTGGCATCGTGACCTTCAAGAATGGTGCGGCCGTGCGCGAGGTCGCGGCACGCGTTCCGCTGTGGAAATTCATGGTGGAAACTGATTGCCCTTATCTCGCACCGGTGCCGTTTCGCGGAAAGCGCTGCGAACCGGCGCACACGCGGCTGGTCGCGGAAGCGATTGCTGCGGCGCGCGGCGTTTCCTTGCAAGAAGTCGCCGAGGCCACGACCGAGACGGCAGAAAAATTCTTCCGTTTCAATCGCGCATGAAGATCGACATTCAAT
>DASTDG010000093.1:0-2899 GCA_035710475.1 Chthoniobacterales bacterium
GAGAAGACGAAGAAGGAGATGCAAGTGATTCGTCAGCAGTTCATTCGCACCGGTGAAACGCGCGGCGATTTCGTGACCGTGACCAATGGGCTCAAAGCCGGTCAAGTCGTGGTGAGCACAGGTGTCTTTAAACTTCGCAACGGAATGCCCGTAGTAATCAATAACGAGCTCGCGCCTAAGCCGCAGCTTGCTCCGAGCCCGGCCCAAACCTGATGCAAGATCGACAATCCACAATGTGGCATGCGCTTCCTGCGCATGACTTCATCGGCAGGATGCCGATGCCACGACGGAGATGAAATCGTTCACCGATATTTTTGTGCGGCGGCCGGTGCTGGCGATGGTGGTCAGCTTTGTCATCGTCATTGCTGGACTCCAGGCGATCAAAACGCTGAACGTGCGCCAATATCCGCGCAGCGAAAACGCCTCGATCACGGTCCGGACTGTTTACGTCGGCGCCAGTGCGGATTTGGTGCGCGGCTTCATCACGTCCCCGCTCGAACGCGCCATCGCCGCCGCCGACGGGATCGATTACTTGCAATCGACAAGCCAGCAAGGGCTTTCCACGATCACGGCGCGCTTGCGGTTGAATTACGATGCGAACAAAGCCCTGCCGCAAATCAGCGCACAGGTCGAATCAGTCCGTAATTTTCTCCCTGTCGAGGCGGAAGTTCCCACGATCAAAATTGAACAGGCTGATTCACAGTACGCCTCGGCCTACCTCAGTTTCACCTCCGATATTTTGGAGCCCAATCAGGTCACCGACTATCTCGTTCGGATCGTGCAGCCGCGTCTTTCCGCGATCCCGGGGGTGCAGGCGGCGGACATTCTTGGCGGCCGCACCTTTGCCATGCGCATCTGGCTCAAGCCGGACCGCATGGCGGCATTGAACATCAGCCCCGCGCAGGTCCGGCAGGCGTTATCGGCGAACAATTATCTCGCGGCCGTTGGCCAAACCAAAGGCTCGCTCGTGAAGGTCAACCTGACCGCCAACACTGATCTGCACACGGCGGAGGATTTCAAACGGCTTGTCATCCGGCAGGAAAACGGAAGGCTCATCCGGCTTAGCGACATCGCCGATGTGGTGCTCGGCGCGGAGGATTACGATACCGAAGTGCGGTACTCGCAGCAAAAAGCGGTGTTCATGGGCATCCGCGTGCTGCCGAACGCGAACTCCGTTGATGTGATCAAGCGTGCTCGCACCGAGCTGGAGCAGATTAAACGCGAATTGCCCACTGGAATGGAGGCCAGCGTCGCCTACGACGCGACCGCTTACATCAACGACGCCATGCGCGAAGTGTTCAAGACATTGATCGAGACACTCGGCATCGTGATGCTGGTCATCTTTTTGTTCCTCGGGTCGTGGCGCACGGTGCTCGCGCCGATTGTCGCGATTCCGGTTTCACTGATTGGCGCTGTCTTTCTCATGCAGGTGTTCGGATTCACACTCAACCTGCTCACGTTGCTCGCCATCGTGCTCTCGGTCGGGTTGGTCGTTGATGACGCGATTGTGGTCGTGGAAAACGTCGAGCGGCACCTGCGCGAAGGCATGCGCGGAGTGGAGGCGGCGTTGCGCGGGGCACGCGAGCTGGTTGGGCCGATCATCGCCATGACTCTCACCCTCGCCGCCGTTTACACCCCGATCGGTTTGCAAGGTGGACTAACTGGATCGCTATTCCGCGAATTCGCTCTCACGCTCGCGGGCGCGGTTCTCATCTCCGGCATCGTGGCGCTGACTTTGTCGCCAATGATCTGCTCGAAGCTGCTCCACCGCGCCGGCTGCGACAAAGGATTTAGCGGAGTGGTCAACAGGAGCTTTGATCGGTTTCGCAATGCCTATGGCAGGATGCTCGATCGCACCTTGCAGATGCGTCCGGCTGTTTACGTCGTCTGGATCGGTCTCGCGTTGCTCACCTATCCAATGTACAAAATGTCCACGCACGAGTTGGCGCCGACAGAAGATCAGGGCGTGATCTTTGGTTTCATCGATTCACCGGCCAATGCGACGCTCGATCAGCTGCAACCCTTCGCCGACGCGGCGGGCAAGGTTTTCCACAGTCTTCCGGAGACCAACTTCTCGTTCCAGATCACGTCGCCGGACGAGAGCTTCGGCGGAATGGTCCTGAAACCATGGGGCGTTCGAAAGAAGCCGACCAAAGACTTTGTCGGGCCGGTGATGATGGGGCTGATGCAGATCCCGGGCATTGAAATGTTTCCACTTATGCCGCCGGCACTGCCGGGTGGGGGCTTCATGCCGGTGGAGTTTTACATCTGTTCCACCGCCGAACCTGAGCGGATTCTCGAACTGGCGGAGGAATTGAAAATGCGCGCGATAAAGGCCGGCATTTTCCGGTTTCCACCGCCAATCGACACCAAGATCGACCAGCCCGAATCGCAGATCATTATCGATCACGACAAGGTGGCTTCGCTCGGTCTCGATATGAAGCAGATCGGGGCCGATCTCTCCGCCATGGTCGGCGGCAATTTTGTCAACTGGTTCAATATCTCCGGTCGCAGTTACAAGGTGATTCCGCAGGTGCAGCGTGTCGATCGGTTGAACGCCGACCAGCTTGCTAATATGTACGTGACTGGCCCAAGCAATCAGCTCATCTCGCTGAGCACGATCGCGACGATTGAAAACCGCACGGTGCCACGCTCGTTAAACCGCATGCAGCAGCTCAATGCCGTCCGCCTGATGGGCGTGCCGACGCGGGGTCTCGATCAAGCGCTCCGGTTTCTCGAGGACGAAGCCAGCAAAATGCTGCCAAAAGGTTACCACATCGATTACACCGGCGAATCGCGCCAGCTCCGGACCGAAGGCAACAAATTTCTGCCGGCCTTTACTCTCGCCATCGTGATGATCTTTTTGGTGCTCGCCGCGCAGTTCAACAGTTTCCGCGAT
>DASTDG010000094.1:0-9001 GCA_035710475.1 Chthoniobacterales bacterium
CCCGGCTAGACTCGGCTCTCGGGTCGCAGGAGATGAGGAGCTGATTTATCCCATGCCAGAAGTGATCGTTCGCAAAGGTGAACCGGTGGATCGCGCTTTGAAACGGCTCAAGAGCAAGCTCGAAGCAGAAGGGATTCTCGAAGAGGTGCGGCGCTTGCGCGCGTTCGAGACCCCGTCGCAAAAGAGCCGCCGCAAAGCCAAGGCGAACGCCAAACGCGCGCGGACGCGCTTTCGGTTTAATCCGTAAAATCGATACCCGTTGAAGCGATGAAGCGTTGAAGTGGATCGATGCTTTAAGGTTCAAGCTTCAACGCATTCACGTCGCATCAATCGCACTCGCAGACGACGCGGAAGCCGAGGTCGTTGCAGGAGAAGCTAGGCACATTTGAGTTGCGCACGGTCGCGCGCAGGCTGTTGAAGCGCGATTTCCAGCTGCCACCGCGGTAGACGCGGCGCGTTCCGGCGGCGGGGCCGGTGGGATTCACTTTGGACGCGGTGGTGTAGCTGGCAAAGTAATCCGAGCACCATTCCCACACGTTGCCGGCCATATCTTCCATGCCAAATGCGCTCGCGCCGAGCGGATACGCACCGACAGGCGATGTTTCTGCATAACCGTCGTCGATGTCGCGATCGCTCCAGGCAAACACGGTGTTACGGTCGGCGAAATTGGCGAGGTCGCCGCGGCCTTCATAATTGCCCCAGGGATACCGGCGCCCGTCGGTGCCGCGCGCGGCGTATTCCCATTCCGCTTCCGTCGGCAGCCGATAGCGCTTGCGCTCGCGCGTGCTCAGCCATTGGCAGAATTTGATTGCGTCGAGGCTGCTGACGTAGACGACAGGATAGCGATCACCCGCTCCGCGCATGCGTTTGCGCGCGTGTGAGGGATCGAACTGCTCGTAAATGGCGTTCGTCACAAGATACCGCGACATGTAAAAGCGACTGACAGTTACGCGCGTGAGTGGCCGCTCATGTGGTGAGGCATCGAACGCATCGCTGCCCATAACAAACTCTCCGGAGGGGACGAGGAGCATTTCCACCCCGAGTGAGTTTTTGAAATTGATGTAGCGCTTGCGTTCAACCGCTGGATTGATTTCGATTGCCGGCTTTGCCGGAGCTCGCGTCGTTGTGGCCTCTTTTGGCTCCGGTGTCTTCGGTTGAATCCGAATCGGTGGCGGCTTCGGCAGAGGCTGGGACTTGGCATCCGCCTCTTCAATGTACAGATCGACAAGGTCTTCCGCTTCACCGGGGTCGAGGCCGAGGTTTTCGGCGATGTCGATGAACGTGTCGCGTTGATCGTCACTCAGGCTAAAGCTGTCGAGGCCGCTGAGACGCAGCATGCGCAGAAATTCTTCCTGTGGAGCGGCCGATCCGGGCGATTGCGCCTGGAGCGCGCCGGACGGCGCGACCGGGGGCGGCGCCTGGACGCGCTGCGCGCCGGTCTCGAGCAACTTCGCGTCGATTTCCGCCATGATCACGTCTTGGCTAAGGCCGTGTTCCATGCCAAAACGGATCAGGTTTTTTTCTTCGTCCGCAGTCAATGTTCCGTCGGCTACAGTAAAGGCGACATACTTTTCGAACTCGAGCAGCGCTTCTTCGCGCTCCTGTTCCGCGATCTCCTCGTCGAGTTTACGGCGCCGCTCCGGGTCAAGCAGCTCGACGCGCGCTTCGGTCAGGTAGCGCGACGACTCGTCGAGCCCAGCGCGGAGCAATTGTGCGATCGGATTGCTCGGTTGGTTCTTAAGCGGGAGTTTCCGTTGCCACCAGCGCAACAGCTCGCGGCAGCGCTCCTCGATCAGTTCATTGCTCGGATTGCTCCCCGGATCAAGACAGAGCCGCTCGTAAAAGTTAGCCGAGCGGTAGTTGCTCCAACCTTCCCATTTGTGGGGATCGTCGGGGAGCGGAATGGGAAAGCTGATGTCGCATTTAGGCATTTACTCGACGTTCAACTTACCGAGACCAGCGATGGCTTTGTCCATTTCGCCGGGCGCGAGCCCAGTGTTCCGTTCGATCTTCACCTTCGACTGATTGCCGCAAGCCTCCACTGAGACCTCGAGCACCTGATTGGCATTGTATCGATATGTCAGCTCAACCGGCGAACCTTTGGGCAAAAACGGTGGCAACTCGACATCGCAAAGGCCGAGCGGAGTGCAATCGGCCGGCATTGTACTTTCGCCCTCGACGACTTTGACCAGCGCGTGTTGCATGTTCGCGCTCGCTGTGCCGAATGAATTTTTCGCCGTCGCCGGAATGGCCGTGCGCTTCCTGATCATCGGGAAAACGTATTCCTCGAGGTTCGCTTCATCCCACAAGACCACGCCGAGCGTGTGCGAGGTGATATCGTTGACCTGAATCAGCCGTCCGTCGCGACAGGAGAATTGCTGGCGCGTGCCTTCGCCGAGCACGCGCTCGCCGGTGACATCTTCTTCGTGCAACATCGACAATGTCGCTTGAATGGCCGCACCGATTGCGACCGCCTCGTCCGGGTTCACGTCGCTGATCAGCGGCGCGGTCGACAGCTGCGCGATCATTTCACGCACCATCGGCATGCGCGTCATGCCGCCGACGAGCAATGTCTTGTCGATCTTGTCCCACGTCATCTTCGCCTCTTGCATGACAATTTCGCAGATCGCCTTGCATTTCTCGATCAGGTGGCGCGTCCGCTTCTCGAAATCCTGGCGCGTCAACTCGACCTTAACGCTTTTGCCATGGTGATTGTGGACGATGGTTGTGCGTTTGCGGCTGGAGAGCTGAAGTTTCGCCGCCACCGCGCGCGTCTGCAGGTCCTGATAACTTTGCAGGTCGAGCAGCGGGTTTTCGCCATGCCCGCGGTCGAACTCCTCAGCCACGTAATTGACGATGACGTCGTCCCAGTCCTTGCCGCCGAGGCGGTGGTCGCCGTTTGTCGCGACGATGTGCAGCTGTTGCTTCTCGATCCGCATGATCGTGACGTCGAACGTGCCGCCGCCGAGATCGAACACGAAAACTGTCTGGTCCTCCTCCAATTTGTCCAGACCGTAGGCCAGAGCCGCTGCCGTCGGTTCGTTGATGATTTGTAAAACATTCAAGCCTGCGAGCTGGCCGGCAGTAATCGTGGCAGTACGCTCCGCGTCGTTAAAGTACGCCGGGACGGTGATGACCGCGTCGGTCACGGGCTCCTTCAGATAGCGCTCCGAATCGACAATGAGTTTTTTCACGATCAGCGCGGAGAGTTCTTCGGCCGAGTAGATGACGCCATTGAATTCGCGATGGAATTGCTCTTTTGGCTTGCCCATCTCGCGCTTGATAAAATCGACAATCTTCTCCGGCTCAGCGACCGCGCTGTTTTTGGCGCTCGTGCCGACGACCACGTTCGAACCGTCGAAGAGAATGACCGAAGGCGTGATTCGTTCGCTCTCGGCGTTCGGGATGATTTGAGGTTTACCGTATGCGTCGATGTGCGCGACCGCTGAGAAGGTCGTTCCCAAGTCAATGCCAACTGCTTTGCGATGAGTCATATCTCGAATTTAGAAATCCGGAACTGATTGAGGACGTTCCGCGGGCAGGACTATTGCAGTTTTCATGCCCGGCACGGATTAGAAATGCAGGGTCAAGAGTTGCGCGACTGTCCATCCGCACAAGATCGACATTGGCCGCCGCGCGACCTCAGTTGAACCGCTTCGCGATGACTTCTTCGGGCCGAATGAGTTTCCCGCGCCAGAGGAAGCCGCGCCGCACGCGCATGACGATGCGTCCATCTTCCTCCGGATAATCGGCGGGCTCGAAGCTGACGACGCGATGCAGCGCGCGATCGACGGTTTCCTTCGGCTCGATTTCCCTGACCTCGAGCCGATGAAGAACCTCAACCAGCGAGGCGATCGCGTTCTCGAGGTGATCTCGCCATTGGCAGACCGGGCTGCGCTTGCCTTTCTCCTGTGCGGCCGTGCGCAACTGCTCGTGCAAGCTGGTGAGGTGATCGAACAGTAACACCAGGTCGTGGATGAACGGTTTTTGGAGCGAATCGTGCAGGAAATTGTCGCGATACGCTCGCAGCTCAGCATGCAGCGAGTCGAATAGCTTCTGGTTCACGCTTTCGGTGCTGCGGATCGACGCAAGTTGCTCGTCGATTTTCTCGAAGCGCGAAACCATGATGTTGACCTGTTCGGCCGGCGAAAGGGTCTTCGCGAGCTGCTCGATACGCTCGGCCAACGCGCTTTCCGTGTTCTGCATCCGCCCGCTCAGCGCAGAAAGCTCCTGCAATACGCGCAATAAGTTTTGATCGCTCGCCGATGGCAATTGCGCGGCCGCTTCAGGTTGTCCAAGCGGCAGCGATTTTTCCGCTTCTGCGCTCAACTGCTGCATCGCGGTGGCGAATTCGTCGGTCGCTTCCACAACGTTGCTCATTCGCCGCCTCCTGTTCCATAAAATTTCTGGATCGCCTCCACGAGACCCGGCACGTCATGACGGCGCGCTTCGACAGCGATGGTCAATCCCCGTTCGCGCGCTGTTTTCGATGTAATCGGTCCGATGGTTGCGACCTGCATCCGCTTCGGCCACGGCAAACCAAGCGCGAGAAAATTTTCCACGGTTGAGGAGCTGGTGAACGTGATCAGGTCGGCGCCCTCCTCCAAAAGACGTCGGCGCGCACCGGTGCTGTCGCGCGTTTCGGCCACCGTCCGATATGCGAAGGCTTCGTCCACAATTGCTCCGAGATTGGCAAGCTGCTTCGGAAGCACATCCCGCGCCTTCTCCGCCCGCGCGACCAGGATTCGCAGGTTCTCGATATCGCCTTGCTTCTGGAATTCGCGCACCACCGCCTCGGCCACGAACTCCTCGGGCTGAAGATCGACATGCAGGTGAAAATCTTTCACCCGCTGCGCGGTGGCTGGCCCGATCGCCGCGATTTTCGCGCCCCCGATCTCGCGCGCGTCGTCATAGATTTTGAAAAATAAATTGAAGAACGCCTCGACCCCATTCGGGCTGGTAAAAACGATCCAGTCGTACGCGTGCGCGTCCTGCACGAGCTCAGCAAACTCGCGCAAGTCGCTCGGCGGCTCGATTCGGATAGTCGGCAACTCGATCACATCCGCGCCGAGCGCGCGCAGCCGCTCGCTCAACTCGCTTGCCTGCTTGCGTGTGCGCGTGACTACGATCCGTTTACCTGACAATGGCCGATTTTCGTACCACTTGAGATTTTGCCGCAGCGCGACGACGTCGCCGAAGATCGCAACCGCCGGCGCTTCGAAGCCGCACTCGAGCACTCGTTGCGCGATATTCGAGAGCGTGCCGGTAAGGGTCTCCTGGCGTCCGGTTGTCGCCCAACGCACCAGCGCCACGGGCAAATCTTCCCGTACGCCCTGCTTCAGCATCTCCCGCGCGATCGATTCGATCCGCTCGACACCCATCAACATGACTTGCGTGCCGCCGAGCCTAGCCAGCGCGCCATAATCGATCGCGCTTGTTGTTTTCGCCGGATCTTCGTGTCCGGTGAAAAACGTCACGTGCGAGTTTTGCGCGCGATGCGTCACTGGAATGCCTGCGTAGGCTGGGCCGGCAATGGCCGAAGTGATCCCCGGCACGATCTCAAACTCGAAGCCTGCTTCGACAACCGCCTGCGCTTCTTCCGCGCCCCGGCCGAAGACAAATGGATCGCCGCCTTTCAAGCGGGCGACCTGCTTGCCTGCACGGGCGTTTTCGACGAGCAACGCATTGATTTGTTGCTGAGTGAGTGCGTGCTCACCGGCGCGTTTGCCGGCGTAAACGATCTCAGCATCTTCCCGCGCCCAGCCGAGCATTTCCGGGTTGGCCAAATGGTCGTAAATAATGACGTCAGCCAGCTCAATGCAGTGCTTCGCGCGCAAGGTCACCAGGCCAAGATCCCCTGGCCCCGCACCGACGAGATAAACCTTGCCCGCTTTAGTCGTACTTTTGCTCGTGCTCCTGCTCATGCCCCGAGTAACGACGTGCCCTCACCTCAATCCTCTCCCTCAGGGAGAGGCGGAACAGCCTCCGCAGAGCTACGGCTCGGCGAGCGCGAAGCGCCAGGTGAGGCTTGCTTTTCATTGAACATTTATCTCCCGTAGTAATTGCGCCGCCAGCCGCTCAGCGTCTTTGCTTGGCCCTTCGACGACCGCTTCGCGCGGCGTCGTTGCTTCCAGATCAAAAACCTGCGCGCGCATCTTCATAACTGTCGCATTGATTGTCGCCAAGACGCCAACTGGCTGATTGCAGTCACCATGCAGTAAGCGCAGAAATTCGCGCTCCGCCCGCAAACAAAGCCGCGTGTCGAAATCGTTGAGCGGCTCGAGGAGCAGCTGCGCCCGCTCGTCTTTGCTGCGAATCTGGATCCCAATCACCCCCTGCCCTCCCGCCGGTAAGAAAATCTCCTCTGGAAGAACCTCCGTGAAAAACTCACTTCCCTCAAAATAAATGTGTCCCGAAGCGATATTGTGACCGAGGCGGTCCAGCCCGGCGCGCGCGAGAACGATGGCATGCCACTGGTTGGTCGCGAGCTTGCGCAGCCGCGTCGGCACGTTGCCGCGAAGATCGACGATATCCAAATCCGGCCGCTTCCAACGCAGCTGGTGTTTGCGCCTCACGCTGCCAGTCGCGACGATCGCACTGCCGGGTAGCGACTCCATATTCCACGGTTCAATCGCCGCGAGAACATCATCCGTCGGCGCCCGCGGCAGAACAGCGGCGATATCCGTGCCGGCGCTTAGCTCGCTCGGCAAATCCTTGGCACTGTGCACCGCAAGATCGACATCTTCGGCCAATAGCGCCCGTTCAATCTCGGCTGTGAACAATCCTTTGCGTCCGGCGCGGCTTGTTTCCATGTCGATCTTGCGTTCGTCGCCAGAAGTCCGAATCACTTTCGTTTCAATCGTCAATTGCGACCAGCGCCCACGCAGAACGTCGCTCACCATCTGCGCTTGGGTTCGCGCCAATTCACTCCCGCGCGTCCCGATCACAATCTTCATCCGAGACGGAGCATCCATCGTTGTTTCTGTAGCGGCGGTCTCTGACCGTCGCAAATAGTGACGCGCAGGGAGCGCCGCTACAGCTCGGAAGTGCGCAACGAGCCGTCCCTAACTGATGGATGATCAGCTGTCCGCAACTGCCAGTTTAACCCGCGCGCGATTTGCGCACCAAATTCGGCGACGTGCTCAGCAATGATCTCTTCTGCGGCGGCAATTTGCTGTCGCCGCCGCGCGAGCGACTGTTCTGCAACCGACCGCAGCGAGTCGATGTCGTAGAGATACACTCCCCCGAGCTCGTTCACGGCTGGATCGACATTACGCGGCACGGCGATGTCGATGATGAAAAGCGGTCGGTCCGGTCGTTCGCGCACAATCGGCGCAAGCACTTCGCGCGTCACCAACGGCCCCTCAGATGAAGTTGAAGTCATCAGGATGTCGACCTCGCGGCATTGCTCCGGCCATTCCTCGAAAGGAACGGCGCGACCACCAACGGCGTGGGCGAGTTCCTCCGCGCGGTCGAGCGAGCGGTTGCTTACGCGCACGTCCGTCGAACCGCGCGAAGTCAGAGCGCGTGCTGTTCGTTCGCTCGTTTCTCCGGCACC
Source organism: Chthoniobacterales bacterium (assembly GCA_035710475.1). GTDB lineage: Bacteria > Verrucomicrobiota > Verrucomicrobiia > Chthoniobacterales > UBA10450 > AV17. The sequence goes on from DASTDG010000094.1 coordinate 7,559, forward strand.
GAGCACTAGAACTTGGCAGCTTCTTAGGTCGCCGAAAATTTTTCCCGCGAGATCGACCGCCACGGATGCGACCGAGACCGCGCCGCGCGTAATCTCAGTGTGGGTGCGCACCTGTTTGGCCACGCGAAACGCGCGCTGAAACAGACGGTGCAGATACGGTCCTGCGGAACCGGACGCGCGCGCCGACTCGTACGCATTCTTCGCCTGGCCCAGAATCTCTGTCTCACCGACAACCATTGAATCAAGACCCGACGCGACACGAAATAGATGCTGCGCGCAGTCGGCGTCTTCATAACGATAAAATCTCGAGGCGTCGCACTTGATATCGATCTTGCGCGTGAGGCACCGGACGACCTCTGCGGTTTTGACCGGTCGCCCGGCCGAGCCGTAGACTTCGACACGATTACAGGTTGTCAGCAGCAATGCTTCGGCGCAGCCACACGCGCGCAGCGCGCTTTCGGCCACACTACTCCCGACGAACTGCTCGCGGGTTTGCACATCGGCCGTGTGATGACTCAGCCCAATGCAAATCAGTTTCATGGCGGATGCACCTCCGCGCTGAAACTGATTCCCCATAGTAGCGTAATCGCCGCGCTGAAGCCGATAATACAAAGCGCGGCCACGCGCTTCGGCGCCAGCCGCCGCAAATGTCGGCCGTGCAAGATCGCAGCGTAAAGAACCCAGACGCCGATCGCGCAAACAATTTGCCCCCACGGCAACGGTTGACCGACGAAGAATCCGCTCGCCAGGCCAATCGTGTACAAAACGAAGCCGACCCAAAGCAATCGAACCATCGCGCCAAAGAGATTCGTCAGCGGTGGCAAGTGATAGAAGATCGAGTGCAAGTGGTGCGTCTTCAGCTGGCGCTCCTGCACGAGGTACATCACCCCCGCGATGCAAGCCAGCGCGAACGCGCCGTAGGCCACGAGCGACATTGAAGCGTGAAATTCCAGCCACGCGTTCGCCGGCACCCGGGCGACGTGCGGATTGTCAATCTTCGCTACTAACGCAAACGTCTGGATTGTGAAGATAAGCGGGGCTGTGAACGCGCCCATAAGCGAGAGCCGGTAGGCAGGGCCGATGAGCAAATAGATCAGCGCGATCGACCAGCAGAGGAAGATCAGCACCTCGAACAGATTCGTCAGTGGACAGCGGCCAAGGCCATGCCCGCGAACCGATAGAAATGCCGTCTGAAAAATAAACCCCAGTCCAATCGCGAAGAAATTGAATCGCATCGGGCGAAAAACCCCGCTGCGCAGCTCGAGGCCAGTCCGCACCACTGCCGCTAGAAAACACAGCGTCGCAACAATCAAAAGATTTCGATCCACGGCGCGATGCAGAAGGTAACCCTACTCCCGCAGCCTATCGAGCACGAATACTCGGGCTAAGTGGGACTATCCAGCCGACGAGCAGCCCCACGGCCAGAGCTGGGACGCAATAAAA
>DASTDG010000095.1:0-7889 GCA_035710475.1 Chthoniobacterales bacterium
CGATCACTGTAGCTACGTCGGTGTGCGCGGTCGACGGCCCACGGAGCCGTGGCTACAGCGCGGTTGAGACACATCTCCGCTGCGGTATCTTTTCATGCGATGCCGAAAGAGGAACAAATTGTGACCGAAGGCACGGTGACAGAAGTGCTTCCGGGGACGATGTTCCGCGTTGACCTCGGTGGGCAGCGCAATGTCCTCGCCCATATCTCGGGCAAGATGCGCAAGCATTTCATCCGCATCGTTCCCGGCGACAAAGTGTCGGTGGAATTATCGCCTTACGATCTGACGAAGGCGCGCATCATCCATCGTGAGCAGTGATCACCGGCTGGGCTGTCCAGCCGGGCAAGTATTGGCAGTATCGCGGGGACATATGTGAGCAGCAAGTACGTCCGACACTTCCCAGCGGCTGGAGTCTGGCTGCGCCCTGAAGCTGGACGTATCGCTTATCGGAAAGATTCGACTGCGCGTTTGCCCGAAAGGCAAACCGCGCGCAATGTTAACGGAAATTCAACTGGAGACGACCAATGGCTGAACAAAACGAACAAGGAACGAGTGACGCACGTAGCAAGCTGGAGAGTAGCAAGACACACGCACGCAAGGCGGCGGAGGATTTGCGGGCCGCGGCAGGTTCGATCGCGGGCGAATATCGCGGGAAAGCTGAGCACGCGCTGGACGAAGCACGTGGCCGGGCCGAGCAGGCGTGGGGTGACGCGAGAAATCGCGCGCGCACTTTGCAGGAAGACGCAGAGGAATTCGTCCGAGAAAATCCGACTAAGGCCGTGTTCACAGCGCTGGGAATCGGATTTATTCTCGGGCTGATTTTCCGTCGCTAATCCGGTGCGCTGAATGGCTGAGGAGGCGGCTCGGTCGCAAAACCCGGCCGGCCGCGCCGGGTTGCTTGACACTGTGCTTGCGCTGGCGAGCGCGGTCGCCGGATTTTTCGAGAATCGGTTCGCGCTGATCGCGCGCGATTCGAAAGTAGCGCTGGTCCAGCTGCTCGTGCTGGTGGCGTTTTTTGGGGCAGCGGTGCTGTTATGCGCGTTCGGCTACGTCTTTTTACTGCTTAGCGCGATATTCGGCGTCGCCCATTTGGCAGGGGTCTCATGGTTGTGGACGGCTTTGGCCGCGGCGATTTTGCACTTCATCATTGCGCTGGTCTGTGTTTTGCTGGCTAGAGAGCGCCTGCGCCGGCCGCTCTTTCGCGCAACGGCATCTGAACTAAACAAGGACCGCGAATGGCTCAAGAACCTCGGCAGAACAACTCGCCCGAACAGTTGAGCGCGGAGATCGCGCGCACGCGGGAGGCGGTTACGCGCAATCTGACCGGCTTGCGCTATGAACTAGACTTTCCGCGCAAGATTCGGCGTTCGTTTCGGCAGGAAACAATGCTTTGGATCGGCGCGGCCGTAGCCGTGGGCATTCTGATCGCCGTTGTGCCAGCGCGGACGAAGAAAGTTTACGTGGAACCGAAGATTGGAAAGAAATCAAAGCATCGTCTGCTAGAGGCCGGCTTCGTTCTGGGCGCGCTGAAAATCGCCGCGAGTTTGCTTCGTCCGGTCATTGTCGATTTTGTCCGCGCCCGGCTAATTCACGTGCCGCCCCCGCGCCCGCTGCCGGCTGCAAAGATCTGGTGAACCGGTTTTCACGCGTTCGCGGCGGCGGACAATTATCCCGGTAGCGGATCATGCTCGCAAAGGTCCAGACAATATCGACTCGGCCGCTTCCGCTTCGGCATGTGGATGAATATCTGGAGGTCGGCCAAAAAGCCGGTGCCTCGGATGTGCATCTCACCGTCAACGCGCCGCCGCTCTGGCGTCTGCATGGAAAGTTACAGCCGATGTGGCCGGACGCACCGCGTCTGACGGCGCAGGACACCGCTGCTTTGGTGGCCGGTTTCATTCCGGAAACAAATCGAATCGAGCTGGCTGAGCGTGGCGACACCGATTTCGCATACGCGAATCGCGCCGCGCGCTATCGCACTAGTGTCGTGCGGCAACGGCTCGGCACCGACATCGTGTTTCGCGTCATCAATACGCACGTGCGGACGATGGACGAGCTCGGGTTGCCGCAGCATCTCAAGCTACTGACGCGCTATCAAAATGGGTTAATTCTCGCCACCGGTTCGGTCGGCACCGGCAAATCGACGACCCTCGCGGCGATGGTTGAACAAGTGAACATGGAACGGCGCGAACACATCATCACGCTGGAGGACCCGATTGAGTACATCATTGAGTCTAAAAATTGCCACGTCACGCAGCGTGAAGTCTTCACGCATACGAAATCGTTCGCCGCGGCATTGCGCGCTGCGCTGCGGGAAGACCCGGACGTGATCATGGTTGGCGAGATGCGCGATTTGGAAACGATTTCGCTTGCCATTACCGCAGCAGAGACCGGGCACTTGGTGATGGCGACGTTGCATACCAGTAATGCCTCACGCACGCTCGATCGCTTGCTCGACGTCTTTCCATCCGACCAACAGGAGCAGGTCCGGGTGATGGTAAGTGAGTCGCTGCGCGGAATTATGAGTCACCAGCTCATTCCCCGAAAAGACGGGACCGGCCGTGTGCTGGCATTGGAAATCCTGACGAACACGCCGGCCGTGGCGAACGTGATCCGCGAAGCAAAGACCTATATGCTGCCCGGCATCATCCAGACTGGCAAGAAGCAAGGCATGCAACTGATGGACGATACACTTCTCGATCTTTACCAACGCGGCCTAATCAGCGCCGAGGAGGCCTACGCGCGTGTCGACCAAAAAGACTCCATGCGCCAGCATCTCAAGGGATGAACGTCAATGCCGTACCTTGATCAATACCTCAACATCGTCGTCCGCCAAGGCGCGTCCGATCTGCACATCGGCGAAGGGCAGCCGCCCAAAATCCGCAAGCACGGCGATATTATGCCGATTCGCGAGCAGCCGATCACGCGAGAGGAAGCAATGAGGATGTTGAGTGAAGTCACTGGCCCGCGGAACTGGGAAATTTTCGACCAACGCGGCGATCTCGACTTCGCGTACGAAATGGATGCGGCTTCGCGCTTCCGCTGCAATTACCTGAAGCAGGCCAACGGTTACGGCGCGGTCTTTCGTTTGATCCCGACCAAAATCGCGTCTCTCGAGGAACTGGGCATTCCAGTAACTGCGAAGCAGTTCGCGGAGCTGCGTGGCGGTCTTGTCTTAGTCACCGGCCCGACTGGTTCGGGCAAAACGACAACGCAGGCAGCGCTGCTCGATTACATCAACCAAAATTTTTCGAAACACATCGTCACGATCGAGGAGCCGATCGAGTTCGTGCACGAGCATAAGCGCTGCATCATCACCCAACGCGAGGTGCCGACCCACTCGGCTACGTTTCCCGACGCGTTGAAGGCGTCGTTGCGCGAAGACGTGGACGCGCTCCTCCTCGGGGAAATGCGCGACCTGGAAACGATTTCCCTTGCGCTGACCGCCGCTGAGACCGGCTTACTTGTATTCGGCACGCTGCATACCAACAACGCGCGTAAGACGGTCGACCGAATGGTCGACGTGTTTCCGGCCGAGCGTCAGGCGCAGGCGCGAGCGATGCTGGCGAACTCGTTGCGGGGAGTTCTCGCTCAACTACTGCTGAAGCGGTGCGACCGCCCCGGTCGGATCGCGGTTAATGAAATCCTCCTCGCGAATCCCGCTGTGGCCGCGATCATTCGCGAGGGCGCGACCCAGAAACTTCAGGACGTGATTGTTTCCGGCAAGGCCCAGGGTATGCAATTCATGGACGACGCCATTTGGTCGCTGTTGGAACAAGGCATCGTCTCGCCGCACGAAGCTTTCATGAAAGCGATCGATAAAAACCGGTTCAAACCATTTCTGCCAGCGGGCGAGGAACATCTGGCCGACGCTGCCGGCTCCGTTCCGGACGACGAGCGGCGGTCGCCCGGCAATTTTGTGAAACGCATTTCACGCGGCGCACGGCGCTGAACTATTTCCCGTCGAAAATCTCGCCGTTTAGCTCGATCGATTCCACGCCTAAATTTACCTCTGTAACCTCACAGCGTCATGCCAAAGCCGCCGTCCGTTGACACTGAAATAGCCGAGTGGTACCGTCGCGGCACTTTGCGGAATTGACTTCATGAGAGGGCGTTAAGATCGAAAATCGCAAGTGAAATGCACTCGTTGTTGAACAGTCAGGTTTTGGTGCTCAACCGCCTCTGGCAGGCGGTCAACATCTGCACGGCGCGCCGCGCTTTTGCCCTGGTTTACGCTGGCCACGCGCACGTTGTTTCCTCCGACGAAGCGAACAACTTCCTGACACACGATTTCGACAGTTGGCGCGACGTTTCAGCCGCCGCGCCGGACAACGAACTGGTCACAACCATTTCGTGGAAGATCCGAGTGCCGCGGGTTATCGTGCTGCTCTTTTTTGATCGCCTGCCGAAGAAGGAGGTAAAGTTTACGAGGCATAACGTGTTCGAGCGCGACAAAAACACGTGCCAGTACTGCGGTCACCTGTTTGATCGCAATGACCTGAATCTCGACCATGTCGTGCCGCGAGATCGCGGTGGCCTAACAACTTGGGAAAACGTCGTTTGCTCCTGCATTCCATGTAACACACGTAAAGGCAACCGCCTCCCGCAGGAAGCGCACATGACGCTCATTCGAAAGCCAAAGAGGCCGAAATGGCGCCCGTTTGTGCACGTCACGTTCGCGGCGACGCAGCACGAAAGCTGGCGACACTTTGTCGATCTTGCCTATTGGAATGTCGAGCTGAGCGACTAGGCAATCGCTTACCGATTAATTGTCGATCGTACGGCGATAGCTTCCGATTCAGGTTTGATCGCGCGCAGGATCGGTTGTGGATAAACGCCGAAGAAAATCGTGCCTGCAATCAGCGCAGTCATCGTGGCACGCGAGAGCGCACTAATCGGAAGAGCGGAATTGGTCGCGGGTGCCTGCCAGTACATCGCCCGAACCACTTTCAAATAGTAATAAAATCCGCATGCTACGGTGACAATCCCCACGGCCACGAGCGCGGTTTGATGTTGTTCAACGGCGGCGTAGAAAATGAAAAACTTGCCGAAGAAGCCCGCCGTAAATGGAAGTCCCGCGAGCGCGAGCATGCCGAGTAGAAGCGCGAAGGCAAGGAAGGGCGAGCGCCTCGACAGACCGTCAAAATCGGCGATGGCGTCGCCGCTTTGCCGCTCGACGATGATAAGCACGGCAAAACTGAGCAGCGTCATCAACAGATACGCCGTCAAATAAAACACGACCGAATTGCCGTCGAAACACGCCACGCCGATGAGCAGATAACCCGCATGCGCGATGCTGGAGTAAGCGAGCAGACGTTTGAAATTGTTTTGTGGCAGCGCGGCGAGGTTGCCATAAATCATAGTGAGCAGCGCCAGGAGAATAAGGAGACGCTGCATGTGCGGCAGCATCAGGAACGGCCGAAGCACGCGCAGCAGGACCACGAAACCGGCACCCTTTGATCCCACTGATAAAAATGCTGTGACCGGCGTCGGTGCGCCTTGATATACATCAGGTACCCAGATTTGAAATGGCACGGCCGCGATTTTGAACCCGAGCGCGACCAGGACGAGCACTGCGCCGAAGAGTGCGGCGCCTTGGCTTGCACCGGGGGTTGCTAGCGCGGCGGTAATTCGCTGCAGGTTCGTTTCGCCGGTCGCGCCGAACACCCACGCAACACCGTAGACCAGAAACGCCGTCGATAGCGCGCTGAGCACGAGATATTTCGCGCCCGCTTCCAAAGTTGCCGCATGGCGTCGCCGAAAACTGACGAGGATGTAAAAGGAAATCGTAACGAGCTCGAGCGAGACAAAGATCATTACGAAGTCGATGGCCGAGACGAGATACATGAGCCCGGCGCAAGTGAAGAGCGGGAGCGCGAAAAATTCCGCGAGCACCGGTCGACCGCTTGCTTCATCCTGCACAATTGGGGCGTAGTCGAGCATCATAAGCAGGACGACGATGCTCGTAATCAGCGCGAACCGTTTAAAGAAGATCGACAATGCATCCGCGGTATAGAAACTCCAAAACCCGGTCGAGCTTTCTGGGGGCGGTGCTGGGTTGACAAACCACGTCGCAATCAACACAGCCGTGAGCGAACCGACGGCGATGTAAGCGAGTGTGCGTTTTTCGAGCCGCGCAGCAAAGGCTTCCAACATCAGAATCGCCATTCCGAAAAGGAGCACGGCGATTTCGAGGGCAGGCGCGGGAATCATCGGGTCGCGCTGACGTAGAGTTGCAATGCCGGCGCGAGCAACCGAACAAACGTTTGCGGGAAGAAGCCGAACCAGAGCAGTGCCGCCACCAGCAAAGCCACCGGCACGCGCAGGCTGCGGTGAAGATCGACAACTTCCTTCCAGCGCTCCGGCAGCGTGCCCATGAAAATTCGTCGGTAAGCGCGCAGCATATAGACGGTCGAAATGACCACGCCCCACAGGGCAAGGACGGTCGCGATTTGGAAGATGTGAAACCGCTGCACTTCCCAACCGGTTCGGAACGCGCCGAAGAAGACCATCACTTCCGCGGCAAAATTCGCGAAGCCGGGCAGCCCGACCGCGGCGAATGCGGCAAGACCAAACGCAAGTCCGGCAAAGGGCATCACCTTCGCCAGACCGCCGAGGTCGGTGAACTCAAGACTCGCAGTGCGCTGGCGCAGTTCACCGGCCAAAGCAAACAGCAGCGCAATCGCGAGTCCGTGCGCGAAAATCAAAATCGCCGCGCCGGTCGTGCCGAGAACGTTTGCGCTGGCGATCCCGAGAAAGATGTAGCCCATGTGCATCACGCTCGAGTAGCCGAGCATCCAATCGAGCCGCTTCTGCGCGATTGTGACCAGCCCGATGTAAACGATGTTTCCGAGCAGGAGGACGATGAGCAGGTTCGTCCAATAACGAGCGCCTTCGGGCAGGAGCGGCAGGGCCAATCGCAACAAACCATAGAGCCCGAATTTTTTGAGGACACCAGCGTGCAACATCGCCGCCGGTGCAGGCGCGGCGGCATATGCTTCCGGCGCCCAGGTGTGAAATGGAAAGAGCGAAATGAGAATTCCGAAACCGACCAACAGCAGCGGATAAATGTGCCGCTGTGCATCAGCCGAAATCTGGCCAGCGGCGGCGGCGCCTTGGAGCGCGCGAATGTCGAAGCTGCGCGAGCCGATCGGGACGCTCTGGTAAAGCATGATCAAACCGATGAGCAAAATGAAGCTGCCAAATGCCAGATAAATCGTGATCTTCCATGCGGCAGCGACGCGATTGCCCGTGCCCCAGATCCCGATCAACAAGAATGTGGGGATCAGCGCGAGCTCGTGAAAGGCGTAGAAGAAAAATAAATCTAGTGACGCGAACGCGCCGATTGCGCCCGCCGAAATGAGCAAGAGGCAGCCGTAAAACACATTTTCATACCTGTCGATCTGGCCGGCGAACCAAACGGCTGCCACAGTGACGATCGAGGCGAGCAAAATCATGACCAGACTCAACCCATCGATACCGATCGTGAAGCTCAGACCCCATTCTGCGGAAATCGGGAGGCTTACAACGTTTTGAAAACCGCGCGGCGCGCTGGGGAACGTCGCGAATACCGCCAGCGTTGCCACGAGGCTGAACGCTGATGCGCTTAACGCGGTCTTACGTGCCGGCGCACCCGCAAAGATGAGCGTAGCGGCGACGATCGGAGCAAAAAGAACCAAGAGCAGCATCAGCGGAAAACGGCGAAGTAGATGAGGGCGACAATGCCGAGGCCGAAAAGAAACGAATAAGCCTGCAAGTTGCCCACCTGAAACAGGCGAAGCAGCGTGCCGAGTCCCCAGGTGCCGCTGCTCGCGCCACGCACTGCTGCGGCATCGATGAGCCAGCGGTCAGTGAAAGCCGACACGCGCGCGAGAAGTTCCTGCGTCGAG
>DASTDG010000096.1:0-5484 GCA_035710475.1 Chthoniobacterales bacterium
CGCCGTCCAGAACGTATTTGTTAATCTGTACAACAAAGGCCTGATCTACCGCGGCCGGCGGATGATCAACTGGGACCCGGCTGCGCAAACCGCGCTCTCGGACGAGGAGGTGATCAACAAACCGCAGAAAGGAAGTCTCTACTATGTCCGGTACGAAATCGTCGAGGAAAGAAGCGCAAGCGCCCCGCTTGCGACTCAAGAAGCGCAAGCCGGAGGCTTACGCGCCTTTATCGAAGTCGCGACGACGCGGCCGGAGACGATCATGGCGGATACCGGTGTCGCTGTTCATCCACGCGACAACCGATATGCCGATCTCGTCGGCAAACACGCTTGGCGACCGCTGGCGCGCGATAAAATCCCGATCATCGCGGATGACGCGATCGATCCGGAGTTCGGTACTGGAGCGCTAAAAGTGACGCCTGCGCACGACAAACTCGATTTCGAGATTGGTCAGCGCCATAACCTGCCGGTCGTCGACGTTTTGACCGCCGATGGGCGAATCAATTGCCTGGCCGAGCCCGAACTGCACGGCTTGGACCGATTTGCAGCGCGGGAACGCGCCGCCGAGCTACTGCAAGACCGACATCTGCTCGCCAAAAGCGAGCCGTACGAGAACAACGTCGGCTTCAGCGACCGCAGCGACGTGCCCATCGAGCCAAGCATCAGTGAACAATGGTTTTTGCATTACCCAAGAACTAACGAGGCGCTCGCCATCGTGCGCGATCATCTCATCACGTTCTTCCCTGCGTACTGGGAGAAAGTTTACGGTCAATGGCTCGAGAACATTCAGGACTGGTGCATCAGCCGGCAGGTTTGGTGGGGACATCGAATACCGGCGTGGTACTGGAGGGACAAATCCGAAATCCGAAATCCGAAATCCGAAATTTATGTCGGCCTCGAGCCGCCGGCTAACCCGGAGAAATGGCGACAGGATGAGGACACACTTGATACGTGGTTTTCGTCCTGGCTGTGGGCGTACGAGACGATGGATGAGGAGACGCGGCGGAAATTTTATCCGACCAGCGTGCTCGTGACCGGACCGGACATAATTTTCTTCTGGGTGGCGCGCATGATCATTGCCGGGCTGGAGTTCAAGCCGGGTAAATCGACGCGCGATGAAGACAATATTCCGTTCCGGCATGTTTATTTCACCGGGATTATTCGCGACAAACTCGGGCGCAAGATGTCGAAGTCGCTAGGCAACTCGCCTGATCCTCTCGAGTTGATCGACAAGTACGGCGCGGACGGATTGCGGTTCGGGCTCATGCGGATTGCGCCGAGTGGTCAGGACATCTGGTTTGACGAAAAACAGATCGAACAAGGCCGCAACTTCGCGACCAAGCTTTGGAACGTGGCGCGCTTCCGCCAAATGCACGGCGCAACACTAATTTCGCCCATCGAAAAACTTGACGGCTTTAAGCCGTCAAGTTTTGGAAGCATGTCGATCTATGCGATCGAGGTTTTGTCGCGCTTGAACGAAACGATCGAAGCGGTCGAGCAGGGATACCGCGAGTACGCGTTCAACTCGGTCGCGCAGCGCCTCTACGATTTCGTCTGGAGCGACTATTGCGATTGGTTCGTCGAAGCGGCAAAGACCGGCATTTTCGGAGCGGATGAGGCAAAAAAGAACTCCGCGCTCTCGGTGATGGATTACGTGTTGTCGGCCGTGTTACGGTTACTGCATCCGTTCATGCCGCACATCACGGAAGAGCTGTGGTCGTTGTTCGGGTTTGGTGACGGCTCGATCCAATTCGCCGAGCCGCCGAAACCAATCGCGCTGGACGAGCTCGATGTTGCAACCGCACGAACACGCGTGTCGGCGATCTACTCGGCTGTGCAGGCCGGGCGGAACCTCCGTGCGGAAGCGAAGATCCCGTCGAACAAAAAGGCGCGGTTCGTTTTGCGCGCGACTGATGGTGACGTGAGTCGCGAATCGGGCACGCTCGAGCGGCTGCTCAATGCCGAGCAGCTAACGTTAGATCGACAATACCAGGGCGTGCCGGGCGAGCCGGTGGCGGTGACGCCGTTGGGCGAGATCTTTCTCACCGTCGGCGAGTCCGACAAAGAAGCTGAGCGCGAGCGGCTAGATCGTGAGATCGAGCGACTCGAAACCGAGCTGCGTGCAGCAGAGGAAAAGCTCGCGAACGCGTCCTTTGTCGAACGCGCGCCGGCGACCGTTGTAGACGAACATCGGCGACGGCAAAAAGACATCAGCGAGCAAGTGGCAAAGCTGAAGCAGGCGCGCCTACGCCTGCAATGAAAGTTGCCACAAGAAGCAAAGAAGCCCTGCGACGCGAGCTGTTACCGAGCAACTGGCGAAGCTGAAAGAGGCGCGAGAACGCCTGAAGTAAAGATCACCTTCTGATTGTCGGTCTTGGCGCCGCGACTCTCAAAATAATCGCGCAGCTCGGGCGTGTAGAAAGTGCCGTCCCATTCCAGATTGAACTCGAGCCAAACGCGGCTGCGCGGCTTGAGGTGGTGCGCGAGGTCGTCCAGAAAGAATTCCCATTCCGGCACGCCCCAGAGATCGGGCATTTTGTGGTTATTGAAACAGATCATGAACGCCGTCACGACATCGAATTTTTCGCCGAGCTCGGGCAGCGGAACGAACGGACGCACACGCCAGATGACTCGGCGCACGCCTAACATGCGGGTGCTCTCTGCGAACATCGGGAGCTGGTCGATATCGAGCCCGACCATGTCGTGGCCTAACAACTGCGCGACGTAAGCGAAGTAGCCGGCGCCGCACCCGAGATCGAGCACGCGTTTGCGCGCGGGGATGTCGAGACCGACGGCGCGAATGCGGTTAATGTTAATGTCGATCCAGCGGGGCAGATCGAGATACTTCGGCCAGTTCTCGCCCGGGTCGTCAACGACGTAACGCGCGTAAATCTCTTCGAATTTTCGGCGGTCGATCCTGTCGATGATCGCCTGAGGCTCAAGTTTCACCGGTAATCGCCAGTTTACGAGGAAACGACGAATGCGGTTTCCGGCGCTGCTGAACGCGCGGCCGTTCGCCAGTTTTGCCATTTTCTGCGAGAAGCGCATTTGATGTGACGATACTTTGCAGCGGTGGCGTGCCGCGGCAATTTCAATTAAGCTCAAACCGATGAGCTGGGAAAAAAAGCTGCTCTGGGTTGCGATTACCCTTGCTGGAGCAGGTGCGCTCGCGGTGCTGGCGCTTTCGCGCGGTGAACAAGTCAGCGCGCTTTGGATCATCGTCGCTGGTCTGTGCGCGACCGCGATCAGCTACCGGTTCTACAGCAAATGGCTGGCGACAAAGGTGCTGGTGTTGAATGATGACCGGGCAACGCCGGCGCTAGTCAAAAACGACGGCAAAGATTTCGTGCCGACCAATCGCTGGATGGTGTTCGGCCATCATTTTGCGGCGATTGCAGGTCCGGGGCCTTTGGTCGGGCCGGTGCTCGCGGCGCAATTCGGATTTTTGCCGGGAACGCTCTGGATTTTGATCGGCGCAACTCTTGGCGGCGCCGTGCACGACATGATCGTGCTGTTCGCGTCGGTGCGTCGCGGCGGCAAAACGCTTGGGCAAATGGTGAAAGAAGAAATCGGTCCCGTGGTTGGCGTGCTGGCGTTGGTGAGCGTGCTCGCGATCATGATCATTCTGCTCGCCGTCCTCGCGCTCGTCGTGGTCCAGGCGCTGGCGCAAAGTCCTTGGGGCGTGTTCACGATTGGAATGACCATTCCAATTGCGCTGATCATGGGCGCAGGGCTGCGCAGCGGGAAAGCGACCGTCGCCGCAGTGACGATCTTCGGTGTAGGCGGTCTGTTGCTCGCCGTCTGGGGTGGACAATTTCTGGCGCATTTCCCCGCGGTTGAAACTTGGTTCCGGCACGATGCGAAATGGCTGGCGTGGGCGATCATGCTTTACGGATTGGCCGCGTCGATTTTGCCGGTCTGGATGCTGCTGACGCCGCGCGATTATCTGAGCACATTCATGAAACTCGGAACTGTCGGGGCGCTCGCGGCCGCGGTGATCCTGATTCACCCGACGCTGCAAATGCCGGCGTTGACGCGGTTCATCGATGGCAGCGGTCTGGTGTTTGCCGGGCCGGTTTTCCCCTTTGTTTGCATCACGATCGCTTGCGGCGCGGTGTCCGGCTTTCACTCGCTCATCGCGTCCGGCACCACGCCGAAAATGCTCGGCCGTGAATCACGTATCCGGGATATCGGCTACGGCGCGATGGTGACGGAGATGATGGTGGCGCTGATGGCGATCATTGCCGCGTCGGTTCTGAATCCAGGCGAATACTTCGCGATCAATATGAAAGGCACGCCGAGCCAGGTCGTAGCGACGGTGTCAGCGGCGGGATTTCCGGTGACCGAAAATGAGATGTCGATCCTGGCGCACAATTTGGGTGAGACCACGATGTTCAATCGCGCCGGCGGCGCGCCGACGTTCGCTGTCGGCATGGCCCACATGTTCGCGCGCGTCTCGGCCAGCCCGACAGCGATGGCGCTCTGGTATCACTTCGCCATCATGTTCGAGGCGCTGTTTATCCTGACGACGATTGATGCCGGCACACGTGTCGGGCGATTTCTCCTGCAGGACTTGTTAGGCAACGTGTGGCGCCCCCTCGGCAATACGCGCTCATGGACAGCAAACCTTGTCGCGAGCACGCTGCTCGTCGCGGCGTGGGGCTGGTTTTTGTATCAAGGCGTGATCGATCCGCTCGGCGGCGTAAACACGTTGTGGCCGCTCTTCGGCTTGGCGAACCAGCTTCTCTCTGTCATCGCGCTCTGCCTCGGCACCACCGTGCTCATCAAGATGCACAAAGCCAAATACCTGTTCGTGACGCTGGTACCGCTCTGTTTCATGTGCGCGGTGACGTTCTCGGCTGGTTACCTGAAAATTTTTTCGGCCGATCCAAAGCTCGGTTTTCTCAGCGGTGCGGGTTCACTCGTGCAACAAGCGGGCGGCCTGGCTAACCCGCACAAAGCGAGCGAGCTCATCCGGCAGGCCGGCGTATGGCGCTTCGACGCGCTCGTCGCATGTACCTTCCTCGCGCTCGTGTTTCTGATCGTGCTCGGCTCGGCGATTCACTGGTTGCAGCTCGTGCGCGGGACAAAGGCAATCAAACTGAACGAGGCGGAGTTTGTTCCGATCGCGAGTGTGCAGGTGGCGAACATCTAGCGGTGAGCGATGGCAGGCGGGCCGCGTTCGCTGCGGCTACGTCGCGCCAGGAAGCGCTTGCCTACAAATTCAGCAACCGCCGCGTCAGTGATCCAGCGGCGTGAAGGCGTGGTCGAAGACGTAATCGGCGACGCGGCGGCCTTGGGCGATGCCTTGGGTTTTGTCGAATGACCAATGGATGCCGAGATAAATGCGGCTTTGACCGTTTTCCTCTTCAGCTTGCGATAACGAGGTGAAGCTTCGCGGCGCGTACGGCCGAACATTCCCGTTGTGGTCGCGAGTCACCCCGTTGAATTCGTCGGAGACGAAGGTGAACGCGATCGAATCGG
>DASTDG010000097.1:0-6887 GCA_035710475.1 Chthoniobacterales bacterium
TCATCTCTTCCAAGCCAGCTTTCACGTCCGGCTCACGAGCGAGCGCCTGCATGTGCGCGTAGCAAATCTCGTAATAGCGCCGCAGCAATTGCCGCCTCTCCAAATCGGTTCGCGCCGCATCCGCTGCCCTTTTTGCCGCCACCACGTCCGGTGCGTTCGCAATTTGATTACGAAGTCGTCGCCATTCGGCGTGCAAGCGGAATTCATCGGCTTTTCCGCCTAACGAACTCTGCTTGAAGACTTCGTCCAACTGCGATACTTCCGGCAGGTTCGGCGGAACGGTCGGCGCCACACTTGCCGTCGGGCTGGGCATCGGTCGTGCCGTGTTCCGCGGCGCAACATCCATGTTTGGTGGCGCTGCCTCCTGCGCGCGCAATACGACGGCTGTCGTTGTCGTGGCAAAAAGAATTCGCCAAACCGCCGGTTTCATGCGCAATGCTGAACTAAAGTCGGGGCGAGAGGATTTGAACCTCCGACCTCCTGGTCCCAAACCAGGCGCTCTACCAAGCTAAGCTACGCCCCGCGATTGCGCGTGATGCTTATCATGGATTCGGCTCATAGCCAAGGTTCGCCGCGAGCCGCTTTTCGACCGCGGCCGTTGTTTCACCGCGGCGCCGCGCATAGTCTTCAACTTGGTCGCGCCTGATTTGCCCCACGCCGAAGTATTTTGCCTTTGGGTGTGAAAAATAATATCCACTCACGCTCGCCGCGGGATGCATCGCGAAGGACTCGGTCAGGTGGATGTTGGTCTTGTGTTCGGCATTCAGCAAATCAAACAGCATGCCTTTTTCCACGTGATCGGGACACGCCGGATAACCCGGCGCCGGACGAATGCCGCGGTATTTTTCACGAATGAGATCCTCATTCGACAAATTCTCGTTGCGTCCAAATCCCCACGCGATCCTCGCCTGCTTATGCAAGTACTCAGCGAATGCTTCGGCAAGACGGTCGGCCAATGCTTTAGCCATAATCGCGCTGTAATCGTCGTGCGCTGCGGCAAATTTCTTCGCCAGCTCGTCGGCGCAATGAATGCCCACGGCGAAACCGCCGATGTAATCCTGCCCATTCGGAGCGATGTAATCGGCCAGACTATGATTGAATTGCCCCGCCGGTTTTTGCATCTGCTGCCGCAGAAAGTAAAAGGTACCAAGTTTGGCGAGCCGCGTTTCATCGGTGAAAAGATCGACATCATCCCTGTTCGAGTTCGCCGGCCAAAATCCAAACACTCCGCGCGCGCGGAGCGAATTATCGGCCGTGATCTGATCGAGAATGCCCTGCGCATCCGCAAATAGTTCCCGCGCCTGTTTGCCGACGCTGGGGTCGTCAAAAATTGCCGGATAACGGCCGCGCAATTCCCAAACATGGAAGAATGGCGACCAATCGATGAATTCCCGAAGATCGACAATTGGCGGGCATACAACGCGCGCGCCGGTAAATTCGGGTTGCGGCGGCGCGTAATCGCTCCAGTCGATCGCCGTCCGATTTTCGCGAGCCTGGGCGAGCGTCAGCAATTTTTTTTCGCTGCTCTTCTTGGCGTGCTGCTCCCGCAAACGCGCGTAATCGTCGCGCGTTTTCGAGTCAAAGTGGGCCCGCGCCTCGACGTTCAATAGCGAGCTCACCACGCCCACTGCGCGCGAGGCGTCGAGCACGTGGACGGTGCTGCCATGATACTGCGGCGCGATTTTCACCGCCGTATGCGCACGGCTTGTCGTGGCGCCCCCAATTAACAACGGCACCTCGAATTTCTCCCGCTCCATTTCCTGCGCGACGTGCACCATCTCGTCGAGTGAGGGCGTAATCAGCCCGCTCAGTCCGATTGCGTCCGCGTTTTTTTCTCGCGCGGTCTCCAGAATTTTCGGTGCCGGAACCATCACACCGAGGTCGATGACGTCGTAATTGTTACATTGCAGCACGACGCCGACGATGTTCTTGCCGATATCGTGCACGTCACCTTTTACCGTCGCCATGACGATGCGGCCTTGCGGTTTTGCGGCTGCCAGTTTCTCGGCTTCCATGAACGGCATCAGATAGGCGACGGCTTTTTTCATCACCCGTGCGCTCTTCACGACCTGCGGCAAAAACATCTTGCCCGCGCCAAACAAATCGCCGACCACGCTCATGCCGGCCATGAGCGGACCTTCAATCACATCGAGCGGCCGCTTCGATTTCTGCCGCGCCTCTTCCGTATCGATGTCGATGTGATCGACGATTCCGTGGATGAGTGCGTGCTTGAGCCGCTCTTCGACTGGCTGGCTGCGCCAGACTTCATCTTTGATTTGAACCTTGCCTTTTGTTTTGACGCGCTCGGCAAATTCGACTAGCCGCTCGGTCGCGTCCGCGCGACGGTTGAGCAGCACGTCCTCGACCCGCTCGCGCAATTCCGGTTCGATCTCCTCATAGACCGCGAGCTGTCCCGCGTTGACGATTCCCATGTCGAGACCGGCGCGGATCGCGTGATACAGAAACGCGGCGTGCATCGCCTCGCGCACCGCGTTGTTGCCACGAAATGAGAAGGAAATGTTGCTGATACCGCCGCTGACCCGCGCGCCGGACAAGTTCTGTTTGATCCAGCCCGTCGCTTCGATGAAATCGACGGCGTAGTTGCGATGTTCTTCGAGACCGGTGGCGACGGTCAGCACGTTCGGGTCGAAGATGATGTCGCTCGCCGGAAAACCGGCACGCTCGGTCAGTAATCCGTAAGCGCGCGCGCAGATGTCGATCTTCCGCTGGAAATTATCGGCCTGCCCCTGTTCATCGAACGCCATGACGATGACGGCGGCGCCGTATTGCCTAACGAGTCGGCCCTGGCGCAGAAATTCCTCTTCGCCATTTTTTAAGCTGATCGAATTGACGACCGCTTTTCCCTGGACGCATTTCAGCCCGGCTTCGATGACGCTCCACTTCGAGCTGTCGATCATGATCGGCACGCGCGCGATCTCCGGCTCGCTTCCGACGAGTCGCAGGAAGCGCGCCATTGCGGGTTCCGAGTCGATCATTCCTTCGTCCATGTTCATGTCGAGCATGTTCGCGCCGCCCTGCACCTGCTGGCGCGCAACGGACAGGCCGCCGTCGAAATCATCCGCCAGGATCAGCTTCGAGAATTTCGGCGAACCGGTGATGTTCGTTCGCTCGCCAATAACTACAAAACCCATTTCGGGCGTGATGTTCAGCGGCTCGAGCCCGGAGAGTTGCAGGGACGCACTCCGTCGCATCGAAAACGTCTGGCGCGGCGGACAATCGCGCACTGCGTTTGCGATCAACCGGATGTGCGCCGGCGTTGTGCCGCAACAGCCACCGACGATATTGAGCCAGCCATTGCGCGCCCAATTCACCACTTTTGGCGCGAACGATTCCGGCGTTTCCGGGAACCCGGTTTCAGACAGCGGGTCCGGCAGACCTGCGTTCGGGTACGCACTCAGATAGTAGGGAGAAATGTGCGCGAGCTCCTCGATATAAGCCGACATCTCGTCCGGTCCGAGCGCGCAATTCAAGCCCACGACGAGTGGCTGAGCGTGCGCGATTGAAATGAGAAACGCTTCGACAGTTTGGCCGCTGAGCGTCCGTCCAGAACGGTCAGCAACCGTGCCCGAGAGGATGAGTGGGACTTTGCGTCCGGTCTGCTCGAACACCTGCACAATCGCGAAGAG
Source organism: Chthoniobacterales bacterium (assembly GCA_035710475.1). Classification (GTDB taxonomy): domain Bacteria; phylum Verrucomicrobiota; class Verrucomicrobiia; order Chthoniobacterales; family UBA10450; genus AV17. Next base: position 3,648 of record DASTDG010000097.1, read on the forward strand.
CGCCGCCTTGGCGTTCAATGTGTCGAAAACCGTTTCGACAACTAGAAGATCGACATTTCCTTCCAGCAGTGCCCTCGCCTGGTCGAAGTAGGTTTGGCGCAACTGGTCGAAAGTGACGGCCCGAAATGCCGGGTCATTTACATCGGGCGAAATTGAACCTGTGACGGGAAGCGGCCCGAGCGATCCCGCAACAAATCGGTTCGTGCCGGTGTCGTGCGCGACGCGGTCTGCCGCGCGCCGGGCAATTGTCGCGCCGGCAAGGTTCATTTCGTGGACAAGCGCGCGCAGATCGACGTCATCGACAACGCGCTGGAAAAATTCCGCGTCTTTTCGTCCGCTCACCGGCCCGTTTTGGAAGAGAAAATCGTGCAGACCGATGGTCGTCGCGCTGAAGGTGTTCGTTTCGATAATGTCGGCTCCAGCTTCGAGATACTGCTGATGAATCTGCTCGACCACGTCGGGTTTGGTCAGGAGAAGAAGCTCGAGACTGCCTTTGAGGTCTTTGCCTTTCCAATCGCGGAAGCGCTCGCCGCGGTAATCCGCTTCGCTCAGCTTGCGGCGCTGGATCATCGTGCCCATTGCGCCGTCGAGTACGACAACGCGCTCGCGTATAAGCAACTCGAGTGGATGGACCTTAGGCGACATTATGGCTGGGAACTAAGCGGTGTTCGTGCCGCTGATCAAGAAACAAATTAACGCATCATGATACGTAGATGTGTTGTCATCTCCAAATTTGCATGAAGTGGCCTCCGTGCCCCCAACGGCCTATAGGACTTTAACCGACGTTGCGGCAATGCATCGTCCTGATAACAACTGATTGCACGAGGACAACCACTTTTGTTAGACTGGGACTTGTCGCCCAAGGGAGAAATGGCTCATATGAACCGTAACGGCAGGTCGGGCGTCAACTTGCGCGAGCGGCGGCGTACAAATGCGCATTTAAGCTCCGGCGACTACGGCGGAACGGCGATTCGCTCGCCGAGCAAAAAGGACAACGTGCGAAGCAAAAGCGGGCTCGCCGTGTCACGTGTAGGCATCGTCGTTGTCGATGATCATCGCTTCATGCGTGAACTGATCGCTGCGATGTTGCGCCGCCATGACAGCCGCTACGAGGTTGTGGCCGAAGTCGCCGACGCCAAAAGCGCCATCGATGCCTGCCAAAGACTTTCCCCGGATTTGGTCGTGCTCGATATCAATCTGCCAGATGCGAGCGGCATCGACATCGTCCCGCAGATTAAAAAGGTCTCGCCGCACACACGCGTGCTGTTGTGCACCGCCTATGTGACAGATGACCGGATCGTGGATGCACTGACCAGCGGCGCGGAAGGATTTGCCGAGAAGACAAACACCTGGCGGGACTTCGCCGAAGCGATTGATCGCGTCCTCGGCGGTGAGCATTATTTCTGCGCCCGCCCCAGCGCCGCATTCGCGAACGCGGCGCCAGCTATCGGCAAAGGTCTCGCGCCTGCGAGCACGGCAGGTCTCAGCCCGCGTGAAAAGGAAATCCTGGCGCTAATCGCGGAAGGGGCGACGAGCAAAGAAATCGCGTCCAAGCTCGGCATTAGCGTTGCGACCGTAGAAACTCACCGCCGACGTCTGATGGCGAAGCTGCACATTCGAAATGTCGCAGGGCTGGTGGTGTTCGCGTTCCGAGCGGGGCTGATCAGGCTGCAGCGCTAGAGGGACAGCCAGGCGGACGTGCACTTATTCGCGTCCGTCGCGGCCCGTCGCGTCTCAAAAGACCATGAGACCTGAACCCCTACAGGTTTTCCATGATTACTAAAATACAGGGTTTTGAGATCTACCGTTATCGTCTACGCGCCGCTACACTTGTCGGCCCGTGATCTCCGCAAAGAAGCCCTTCGCGCGATTGTCTGCACGGCAGCGCTCGCACTGTCCAGCGGCAGAACGCCTTCCACAAGTCGCCAATCAGTTAGCGACTACTAAATGAGCAAAGCGCGAATGATCTGCTGGTGCGGAAAATACCACAAAGCATTCGTTACGGTTTTCGCCGCCCTCGCAAGCTTGGCGATACCGACATTGATCGACGCCTCAAGTTCTAAGCAGGTCGCGCAGCTCGCTCCGCTTGTTGTGCCGCGCACAGGACATGTCTCCACCGTGCTCGCCGATGGCCGCGTCCTGATCACCGGTGGACGCGATAACGGCGGGAACATTGTCGCAGTCTCAGAAATCTTTGATCCTACGACTGAAACGTCGACCGCGAGCGCCGTACTCACTATTCCCCGCGCCGAGCACACTGCAACGCTCCTGCCCGACGGCCGAGTACTCGTTGCCGGCGGTACCGGCACGACCGGATCTCTGGCGTCCGCAGAAGTCTTTGACCCGACAAAGGCAGCCGCTGGGTTCCGTTTGCTGTCTGCAACTATGAGCGCCGCGCGCAGCGGGCACACCGCCACCCTGCTTAATAATGGCACGGTACTCATCGCCGGCGGTGATGCTGACGGCACGGCTGAAATATTCGACCCGGCGACAGAAGTGTTTACCTCTACGCTTTGGAATTTGGCCGTGCCGCGGACCGGTCATACCGCCACTTTGTTTTCCGATGACAGCGTTTTGCTCGCGGGTGGCAACACGGATTCGATGGAACTATTCACGGCCGCAGATCAGAAATTTACGCTCGAGTCGCGCAAGATGTCGGCGGTACGCACCGGCCATTGGGCGCTCGAGCTCAGTGACACGCGTCTGCTCTTGTTCGAGGGAGACACAGGACACACGATTGACGCGTTCAATCCGTCGGCCGACACGCTCACCCTCAAAGACAGCTTGGACACGCCTGCATCGAGCGCGACGCTTCTGGCCAACGGAAAAATTCTCGTGCTCGGGGCGGTGGTGGCTGGTCTTTATGATCCGAACGCCGTCGCTCCGACCCCGGCCTTCACCGCGTTCGATGAAGTATCGATTCCTGACAGTACTCTACTGCTACGTACCGGCGAGACCGCCACAGAGCTTTCGCGCGACAAGAAAGTTTTCATCGCCGGCGGCGTGGACGCGCAAAAGCTTTTCGGCGTCCCTGCCTTGTTTAACCCGGCGAAAATTTGGACGGACAAGGATGATTACCTGCCGGATGAGCCCGTCCTACTCTATGGCTCAGGCTGGAAAGCAAACGAAGACGTTTATCTCTACGCCGTAGATTCAGAAACGGAGCAGTGGACCTATGGCAGCACCGCTCATGCTGACACGAACGGCGCATTCGCCGTTGAGCCCTATTTCATCGTTCAG
>DASTDG010000098.1:0-2542 GCA_035710475.1 Chthoniobacterales bacterium
GCTGGAACATCATCGGTCGCACCCCGCTGCGATTGTTCGATCCGCAAAAAGACCCTCCGGCGCTACTGCGTGCCGGTAATCGCGTGCGTTTCCGCGCCATTACGCGCGAAGAATTCGATCGCTTAAAATGAGGCTACCGCCGCTGGGGCGAGACTCTGTCGAGGCGGCGAAACCCGAGCCAATTCGATGGCTCCGCAGAGCGTTACCCAGCGAGCCAGCACTGAAATCATGCCACTAGTGGTCACGCGCGCCGGTTTCCTGACCAGCGTTCAAGACTTGGGCCGCGGCGGTCTTCGACAATTTGGTGTCTCACTCAGCGGCGCTCTCGATCCGCACGCCTTGCGTGTGGCCAATTTGCTCGTCGGTAATGATGAATCGGCTGCCGGACTTGAAGTGACGTTCGGCGATTTGCGCTTGCGTTTCACTGGTGAGCGCATCGCCGTTTGGTGCGGCGGCGACTTTGAAGCCCGCGTCGAGTCCACCGCGATTCCCGCCGGTCACCCTTTTCTGCTCCGCACCGGCGAAGAATTAATTATTGACCGGCCGCGAATCGGATGCCGCGCCTGGCTCGCAATCTCCGGCGGGATGGATGTGCCGATCGTTCTCGGCAGTCGCTCAACCGATTTGCGAGGAAACTTTGGTGGTACCGATGGACGAGCGCTCCGCGATGGCGACGAAATCCCGCTTGCCCGCAATTCTGAACGTGCAGACATTTTGATTGAGCGACTTCGTAACCAAAAGGTCGCGAACTGGAAACCGCCCCACGCTTGGTCCAGCCCGGTGCAACGCGAACCGCTCCTGCGCTTCATCCGCGGCGCCGACTTGCACCGCTTCAATGCTTTAACGCTTCAACGCTTCAACGAGGAACCCTTTATCGTTTCACCGGACTCGGACCGGATGGGTGTTCGTTTCGATGCTCCTGAATTACAGCGGGAGGATCATGTCGATCTGGTCTCGGAAGCGGTGGCGCCGGGCACGGTGCAGGTGCCGCCGAGCGGCAAACCGATCCTGCTGCTTGGAGATTGCCAAACGATCGGCGGCTATCCAAAAATCGGACACGTGATCACGGTCGATCTGCCAATCGCGGCGCAACTGCGCGCCGGTGATCAGGTGCGATTCCGCGAGGTATCGCTCGCTGAAGCCCATCAGCTCTGGCTCGATCGCGAACGCGACCTCGCCCAATTCCGACAAGGACTGGAAGCACATTTCACATGAAAATGATTGTCGATCTTAATGCCGATCTTGGCGAAGGCGCAGGGCACGACGACGAGCTGCTCGCCATTGTCAGCTCGGCGAGTATCGCGTGCGGTTTTCACGCCGGAGATGCCGGGACGATGCGCCGCGCCATTGAAACAGCACGCGATTATAGCGTGGCAGTCGGCGCGCATCCGAGCTTGTTCGATCGCCAAAATTTCGGCCGCAAAGAACTGGCCGTCGCACCGGACGAAGTTTTCGACGCGGTCGCCTACCAGCTCGGGATCTTCCAAGCCATCGCGGAGGCGGCCGGCGTTCGTCCGAATCACGTCAAACCACACGGCGCGCTTTACAACATGGCTGTGCGCGATGAAGCACTCGCCGACGCGATCGGCCGCGCCACAGCGAAGATGGACAATGCGTTGATCCTGTTCGCGCCGGACGGTAGCGCGCTCGCACGGATGGGTGAAGCGAATGGCTTGCAAATCGCGCGCGAACTTTTCGCCGATCGTAATTATCTCGACACCGGCTGGCTCGTGCCCCGGTCGCGACCGGACGCGTTGTTGCACGATCCGATCGAAGCTGCCGAACGGGTCATTCGAATGTTGCGCGAAGGCAAAGTCAAATCGGTCGATGGAGTAGATGTCGATGTTCGCGGCGAAACCATTTGTCTGCACGGCGACACGCCCGGAGCAGTCGAATTCGCGCGCGGTTTGAGATCGCGGCTCGAGCAGGAAGGCGTCACGATCCGCGCACCGAAATCGAATCGTCTGTAGGGCACGCTGACAGCATCCCGCGAACCCAGCGGCTTCCCTACAGGCGCGAGATGAACGACAAGATCGACAATCAACAGCCCAGCGGCCTTGTTCGAGCGCTTGGCCCGATCGACGCCACGATGATCGTCATCGGATCGATGATCGGCTCTGGGATTTTCATTACCTCGGCCGAGTCGGCGCGGTTGAACGGCGCACCGGGCTGGTTGCTGCTGGCGTGGGCCGTCGCCGGGTTGCTCACCATCACTGGCGCGCTTTGTTGCTCGGAGCTGGCGACGATGATGCCGCGTGCTGGCGGGGTCTATGTTTTCTTCCGCGAAGCGTACGGGCCGACACTAGGTTTTCTCTACGGCTGGACGCTGTTCCTCGTCATTCAAACCGGCACCATCGCGGCCGTAGCAATCGCGTTTGCCAGATTTCTCGGCGTGTTTGTAGACGCGATTTCGCCTAACAATTATCTGATTGCGCCGGTGCAGTTAGGCAACGCCTACGCAATCAGCCTCTCAACCCAGCAATTGATCGCGATTGCTTTGATCGCGCTTCTCACCTGGACGAATACGCGCGGCCTTAAACTC
>DASTDG010000099.1:0-11769 GCA_035710475.1 Chthoniobacterales bacterium
CTGAAACGGCATCTGCGACGATGCAGTCAACGACCCTGGAAAGCACCTGCTGACCTCACGGTGTACCAGTACTTCCAAAAGCTCGGACTGATCTATCTGTGAATGCTCCGTGCAATACGCTCACGCGAAAGCCGTATGCGGCAAATCCGCACGTACGGTTTGACGAGGGAGAGGGCTCCTCACTGGACCCTCTCTACTCTACTTCAAAACCTCTTTGTTCTTCTCAACGAGAAATGGCCTTCGAACAGCTTGAAGATTGTAGCAGAAACCGACTTAACCTTCGGCTGCAAGCCGTACGAAACAGCGAGCAGGCACGAATCGTGACAACCGAGTCGGCTCCCGCCTCTGATACCTGAAGAGGCCGGCATCTGCTCATGCAGCTTGGTGCGCGGACCAGCTACTCACCAACGATTGCATTGTCGAGCATGAAGATCTCGGCGAAAATCAACCGGCTCGGCTGTGCCGGTGCGCCGTTTTCAGCCACCACGAATCGCGCGGAGATGAATTCGTGCTCTTCGATGACGAGCCGGAACTGATCTGGCGCAGGCCTTTCCGCAAAAGTGACCGTGCCTATCCACAGCGCCAAATTGTCGTCAGATGGATCGGGACCGGCGAATCCGGTGGCGACTTTCGCGGTCGCATCGGGTACATCGTTCCACCCAAGGTCGCTCGCGACCGCCGAATCCCGCTGTTGCACGCGCACGCGGATTTGGGTCGGCGTAGCACTGATGTTTCTCGGCGGCGGCTCGGTATGCACGCTTGCCTGTGGCCCGCGCGGAGCAATGCCGCTAACGACGACGCGGATGGTGCGCGAATGATGCGGATCGGCGGTGACCATCACAGAGCGGTCGGGCGTGAGTTGGGCGAAATCAGCGAGCACGACCCGGCTGATTTTGGCATCAGCCAGTGCGTGCGGTTGGTAGCGGACGAGAGCGAGCCGCACAAATGGCATGTAGGTTTCTGTCCATACGTTCAACGCGACATCGGCGAACCATAAGCCGCGCGTTTCGTCGAATTGGGGCTCGAAACCCACAACGGAAACGCGTCCGGGATTGCCCGCGGAATCGGCGGCCGACCTTTCCTCGAGCGATAAATCGCGATCCTTTTCGGCAACTCCGGCGAAATTGCTTTCGTCAGGTGCGCCGCTCAGGTTGTCGGTTTGCCAGATGGGGTCCATTCCCCATTGGGTGAAAAACGGTTTGAACTTGTCGCGTGTGACCGGATTGAGCGAGCCGTTCGCATAGCTCCAAAGCGTAACGCCGAGCAGTTCACCCTCGCCGGACGAAAACCACGGCCGGCGCAAATAGACACGCAATCCGCCGCCGAAGCGTACACTGCGTTTCAGGTTCGTGTCGGTCTGCCGCTCCCAGCCGAAAGTCGGGACGACGTAAACGACGTCCGGTGCCAGTGGTCTCGCGGAAGCCGGAACATCGACGGCGATCGGTTTGCTCGTACGCGTGAAGTCGAGCTTTGGATCGAAATACTCGCGGAAGCGCGACGTGGAAATCGCCTGGTAGCTGACGATATGCCGTTTGGTGTCGTTTAAAAGATGGCGCGGCGCAGCATCGGCGAAAGTAAGCGCATTGCTCGTCGATGGGTTGCCGTCGAGCGCGGACTTGTCGCCGCTGCGGGTGAAAGCAATCTGGTCGTGCTCCGGATCGTAATAGCCGACTGCGCGCCTATCCTTTCCGGGTGCAATCAGAGTTCCCTCTGCGATCGAGGGCATCGGCAGCTCGTCCACTGGCGCCGTGTGATGAACAACGGACGGTTTTTGCTGCGATAGATCATCGAGCGGATCGTCCCAGGCCGCGAGCAGATCGACGCGGGCAGTGCTCGCGCCGTGGATTTTGAGCGCTCCAAGGAGATATGCCTCGGTCGCGCCAAGGCGCCGCCACGCCGTGATCGACGCGAGCTCGGTCGGGTCGCGCCTTCCACGGTCGGGCGCGGTCTGAAGCGCATTCGAATCGGCGGCGTCATTCTGCCGCACAATGTTTAGTGCCGTGAAGGCAGGGCGGCCGAGTGGCTGCTGCACGGCATGCACCAGTGTCAGCAAGCGCGGCGGGGTCAGCATCCAGTGGCCGCCCTCGACGGCGCGCTGGAGCACGTGCGCTATCTCGTCGGCATCGAGCTCGAGGAATTGCGGGTGTGCCTGCGTGATGGTGATTTGCTCGACGAGCTGGCGCAGCCATTGCCAAACGCCCATTATTTTCAGGTCGTCAACGCTCGCGTAACTCGTCAGCGGAACGACCGCGGTCTGACCTTTGGGCAAATACACGGTCAATACGCGCTCGATCGGGTCCCAATGCGGCCGCAGGTCCGTCTGATTTTTTGCCGGCTCGGCGAGCGTCAGACGAAACCCGCGCGTTTTCTGCCAGTCGCCGCTTTCGCCGAAGCTGATGAGAGTCGCGGAGCCAGGACGCGGATTTGGGTCGCTCAGAAAATCATAGGCGACCGCCGCGGCAGCACCGGTATCCGGGACGGCTCGTCCGATCGCGCCGGAGGGCGTGCCGGGCAGGTCGCGAATCGCCCCACCACGTGAGAGCGGATCAGGAAAATAGGGGAGCGGATCGATGCTGCCGCCTGGCTCGACCGGATAAGCTTTCACCGGGCCGCTGGCGACAGCGATCGACTGGGTGTGGAGCTCACCCGCGTCGCGGTCGGCGATCAATTTCCATGTCGCCGCGTCGCCGATGAGCCTGCCGCCGGCGTCGTCGAATACGCCGAGGTGCTCACCGACTTCAATGCTCGCCCGAGGCGGAATGATGTGCCGATCCGCAGCCGTCGTGTCTGCGGGTTCGTGATCCTTTTCTATCGAGTTATTGAACGTCCGAATCACCAGACGTTCGACCGCCGAGCCGGGATCGGTGACTGCCTTCGGATCGCGGATGACGGCTAACGGGGCCGGCACCGGCTCGAAGCGCAGATAAGCGAATCCCTCCGTGTCGCGCGGCAGCGCGAAAATATCCGCGAGCAGATCGGCGAGCGGATCATCCAAGGCAAGGCTGTTTCCGGCGAGGTCAACCACACGTGCGCGAAACCGATACCGGCGCCCGAAGCGTAATTCCGGTAGCGATTTTTTTGCAACCTGATATTGCGCCGTGACCTTGAAAGGCGTCTCCGGCTGGTCCTCGGCGAATTTGTCCGGCTCGTTGTCGCGTGGGATCGCGTCGGCCGCGTTGGCGTAGCGGCTGAGATGTTTGCCCGGACGCGGTGCACTCAGGCTCCAGCCGGCCCATCGCGCGATCGCTTCGTGCAGGTAGAGATCGTTCGTCTCCGGCTGCGCACCGGGCGGTGGTTGGGCGGCGGCAAGCTGCACGAAGCCTTCTTCTGGTTCCGCCGCTGGCGTGAAAGGAACATCTCCGACTTGATATTTTGCGTTGCGGCGGTGCAGCGAATGCCATTGCGCGGTGCGCGAGTCCCAGACGTCGAGTCGATAGCCGCGCACCAGGTCTTCCGCGAAAAACGGGCGCGGCTGGGGACCGCTCTTCAACGCATTGTTGAATGCCTTCGTGCCCTGAATGCTCGCGAGTAGTTGCAGCCCGCGATTGTCGGCGAAGATCGAAAAACCGCCTGACCGCAGCGAAGGGAGTGTCGCCTCGGGATCGAAAACCTCAGGGTGCGGCGCGGCTTCCGGCTGCGCGCCCGGCGCGGCATTCTGCGCTCCCGAGGGATTCAGCGATTCGGCGAGCATAATCGCCTTGTGCATCGCGCCATCGACATCGACTTGCGCCAATCCGAAGTGCTGCGGATCGAGATCGAGCAACCCGAGTACCAACGGCGGCGCCAGTTGGCCGCTCACAGCGCGTGGCGCTGTAAAAAAGAGCGTCTTCTGTCCGGATCGAATTTTGACGTAAGCCGTCGCCAGCGGCTGGGTATGCGGCTGCGTAGTCCAGTGCCAGCCGGGAGTCGCGCCACGGACGGAGAGTGTTCCAAACGGTGTGTTAGTCGTGTCCAGCACAAAATCACCCGGTAGATCGAGGTCGAAAATGATGCCGAGCGCGCGCAGCAAGTCGGGGTAAGAGTTCAGCGAACTGAGCGCCTGGTGAAAGTCGAGCAGCTTGTTCGGATCGGGCAGCTTCGGCGGCTCATATGTTTTGTCCGGCAACGCGGGCATATGATGAAAGACGGCGAACGGCGTCACGGAGGCGCGCGGGTCGATGCTGCCGATGATCGCGCCCTCGCTGTCCAGTTGCGCGTCGATACCCTGCGTCCCTGGAAAACCGGGCGACTGCACCGTCAGACGCACGGTTTCGCGTAGCCGGTTCGCAAGTCTTCCGTCCCAATGCACCTGCAAGCCGTTCACCAGCTCGCCCAATAGCCGGCGATTGGAACTTCGATCACGCCCGGGTTGGTCCGGCAGAGCCAGTGCTACTCCTGCCTGCTGGTAGATAGTCTTGAGTACACTGAAAGTCCGTCGCACCGAAAACGAAATAACCGCGCGATCCGTGTAGTCGTCGAACGTATCATGCGAGCGCACGTAGGTGTGCTCGTTGAAAAGCTGCTCCCACAACTCGGGCCGCAACGGCGCTTGATCGATCGGGAAATCACGCGGCGGATTTCCACCGCATTGAATGCCGAGGCTCAGACCGTTGTCCCGCAGCTTCCGCGTCCAGTCTACCCAGTCACCGAAAGCGCCGAGATTGTCCGCGCCGTTGAGCCGCGGGGAAACGAACACGGAGACTGGCATCGTTGCACCATTCGCGTGGATACCGCGCGGTATGATGGTAAAAAGGATCGTTTGCTCGATAGCCATGTTTTTTTCAGGCGAACGCCAGCGCGTATTCCTCCCACGGTTCCGGTTTTGGAAAAAAATCGATGAAATGCGGGTCGCCGCTCCCGCCGAATGCGCGCTCGACGGTCAGCTCAACTGAAGTGCTGAAGAAGAGCACTTCGACCTGTACGGTGAGTGTTGCGCGCCCATAAGCTTTGTCGCGCCCGCTGTCGTAGGTAAAACTCAGGTTAAACTCGACAGAGATTTTGACCAGTCCGAGCACGTTGAGCGAGCCGCCCATGCGCAAATAACCGGATAGCACCGCAGCGAGCTGGGTCGTATTTTCCTTGCGCTGGAGCGAAAAATAGATGCCGGCCATTACGTGCACCTCGCCACTCGCGACGCCGATGTCGAGCGCCGCGGCCGCCCCGAATTCGAGCGCGACTTCGAGTTCCTTCATGCCCGCGGTGTCGAGTTGGAGGTGGAAAAAACCGCCGCCGCCGAAGATCGCGACCGTGAGTAAAAAAGGATGCGGGCGCTCGGAAATATTAAAATCAAAAACGGGCTTGCCCTCGATGAACGGCAGCGTGAGCCCGGCGTCCAGCTTTACGTCCTTCAACGCAAAGACGCCGACGGTCAGCGGTGGCAGGGCGAAGGCGAAACCCGCACGGATGCCGGTTGGGAGAAGGTCAAGACTTGGCCCGTCACCAAACAAGCCGGGTGGAATCGCGTCGCGGATTTCCTCGATGAATTTGAGATCGCCTGTGAATTCAACCGGGGTCCCCGGGTCGAGTTGCACCGTCACGTCCGGCTTTTCCTTCGACTTTTTTGTGAAGCTGAACTCGACGAAGTTAATCAGCACCGAATCGAGTACGCTCACATGGAATTTCTTGAGCGTGCCGGTGAACTCTGCAGTCACATCGCCCGACGAGCCGGCGGGCGGGTTGATCGGCTTGCGGATTGTGCCATTGACGGTCAGGCCTTTTTCATCGTCGGGCTTGAACGCCGCGATCCCCGAGATCTCCACGGGGCCGATCTTCGGGTTCCACTCGAAGCGGGTTACCAGGTCTGAGCCTTCGGGCGCCGTGTGCATCTTCGGCGCGTTTTCGCTGGCGCTGGTGGCCCCCAGCAGGGCGAGCAGATCGAACGCGCCAAAAAGCTGGGTTCCATCTTTAGGGAAAAACTGCGCCGGATTGAAAGTGTCCGCAACGGCGTTGCTCACGTCGCCGGCCAGAGGTCCGAGCGCTCTAGACAGGGTGGCGACGCCAAGACTCGGCGTCGCAAATCCGCCGGCCTGGTCGGCGTGAATATCGACTTGAAGTTTCTTAAGCGCGGCGGTGACGTTGTTCGGGTCGATCGCGGTGTAGGCGTTATCGTCCACGACCTGCGCGAACACCCCCGTCTTGTTCGCAGGATCATCAAGGCCTTGCGCGCTACGCACGAAGTCCGGAAAAAGCCGGATCGTTGTCGGTAAATCCGCACCGAGCAGATCACGCACTTGCGGGATGCGCACCGTCGCCTTAAGCAGCGTTGGTTGGACGCGCGCGTCGTCCATCACAAAGTTCAGCGTTTCGGTTGCGAGATACGTATTCTCGTTCGCCTGTGTTTTGCTGGCCGGCGCAAACGCGACCTTCTGCCCCGGCACGATGCACGCACGGAACCTGCCGTCCGCCGGTGCGTTCACCGGCGCGTTGTATTCGTCCAGTGGTTTGGACGAGGTCAAGTCCGAAACCGAGACAAACAGCATCGGCACCGTGAAATCGACCGTGTTGGCCTCGACGTCGTTGCCAACGGCGTGAAAGCGGAAAAAATCCGTCGATCCGGCCCCGACGAAAACCTTCACCCAGAACGTATTGTTGGTTCCACCGATCAATTCCGGCTGAGCGATATCCGGCGTCACCAGGGTTGTAAGCCGCACGCGCTTGAACGGATTGCCGAAGTCCTGCGTGGCAAACGTTTTCTCGGGCTCGCGCACAACGATGAACATGCGCTGCATCAAATAGGCGACGACGATCCCGTTTTTCTCCTCGAACTTTCGCTCGGTCACTTGGATCAGCGCCGCCCGATTGCGGAAGGGCCAGAGCTCTCCTTCGTGAACGATCCGCACATAATGATCGCGCCCCTGTGCTGCGATGTGCACCCATTCCGACAGATCCAGCGACTGGCTCGGCTGCGGCAACCCGGGAATGATCACCGGACCGATCGCGATGTCCGGCGCGATTCGTTCGACCGGACGCGATTCTCCGAGATTCGCCAGCCCTTTGAAAATTTCGCCGAAATCCGGCGGCTTGAAAATCGGCGGTGGCGCCGGTCTCGGCAGTGGATCCCAATGCCCGCGCGATCGCAGCCAGCCGCCGAGGGTGCTAAGCATCAATTCGGTTGTGTGAAAAGGCTGCGGCACAAACGGCCCCGTTCGCACCAGCGAGATCGTTCCGAAATCGCGGATCGTGCTGATTCTGGGACCCAGCGCAAACGGCGACACGAACGGGAACTCGATCGTGTAGTCGGCCACATACCCATGAAACGCCGAGGTGAGCACAACGATCTGGTGCCGGTCGTTGTTGCCCATTGCCGTGCGGCCGAGGTCGGGATCGGGCCGTGGCAGGGGTAATTCTTGCGAATCGAAATCGGGCGACCATATCGCACGCAACGGCGCGGGCTGATCGGCGCTCAATTCGAGTAGTTGTTCATCTACATTGTTTTGCGTCTTAAGCTTCAATGCCAGCCGCGTGTGCCACAGCTCGGTCTGGCCACGGGAAGTAAATGGTGACGTCCGATGCAGCCAAGCTACTTCCGCCGTCGGCGAAATGATCAGCCGGTAAGGCAGCTCGATTGCCGTCTCGGTCTCGGTTGGCTCGGCGATCGCGGGTGCCTTGGCGATTTGGTCCGATGTTGGATTGTCGCCGATGGCCGCAATCCCATTGACGCTTAGCTCGAGCTTGGTCCAGTCGAGCAATCCCTCGGTCGAAAACGGAATCTCCGTTTGGGGCGGCACTTTGAAAACCAGCCGGCTCGGATGAGCCATTTGCGCGACGGTCTTCGCATCCTTGCCCGGTAATCCGGGCCCGAACAGCGGCTCGACCGGCACGTCACCCGGCCCGCTGAAATCGCTCACTTCGAAAACCGCCGTCTCCGCGATTGTCTGCGAGGAAAAAACCACGCGAAGGTAAGCGGGTTCATCCGGGTTCTTGACTACGAGAACCGGGGAGCCCTGCCGTGAATCGAGCCGCATATTCAGCCCTTCGACTTGCAAATGGAGCAAGTCATCGGGGCGCAGGAGCCTGGTGCGAACAGTGGTTGTCGAGGACATGTTCGGCTTCAACGGGTGATCACACGTATCGCCATCGTCCTCAATGTTAAGGCTCAGAGAGAATCTGTATATACGTCAGATGACGTACGCGCCGCGTTGGCCCGAACCCACGAGGGGTCAATCAGCCAACAAACAAAAGTTTGGCGCGATCGTGTTCGCAAACTCTCTTGGTCAAGGTGCCTACCTGCATCGCGATTCGTAAGGTGGCTCTCCGCCCCAGCCTACCTCCGTCGGAGGCACGAGCCTATGTAAACGCGAGGACGAGACGAGTATCCGATATAGTAGCCAGGACGAGCAACCTCGGACACAATTACCGGACGTCGAGTCGCCCAGCACTGCTCGCTCGTACAGGAGCGCGCTGAACAAGCCGCGGCTCCTCTATTTATGGAATGGCAAACCAGTCGGCCGCCACCTTGCGAAACAAGTGGTCTTTCTCATCCTGAGAAAACTCGCCGACAATGTGCTGGTAGGCGTCATAAAGCCGATCGAAGCCGAACGACAGCTTGGAGATGGGCAGGTGACTCCCGAACATGCAACGCTTTGGGCCAAACATCTCAATGAGCGACAGAATCCATGGGCCAACGAAATCAGCGCGCCAATCTAATCCGAAAATGCACTCAATTGCCGAGATAGCGGCGCACACGTTTTCGCATTGGCTAAGTTCTTTGAGATCCTGAAGCCATGTTTCGTAACCCGCTGTGCTCAAATCTAGAGGCCATCCCAGAAGCGCGATGGTAAAGCCGAGATCTGGATAGAGCCGAACTACCTTAAGAAGGTCGGGGATCTGCGGCGAAAAGATTTCCAGGCCGCACTTGAAATTGTAGCGGCGTAGGGCGCCAAGCCCGCGCTGCCAAAACGGGTCAGTGAGCAGATCGGGGCGCGTAGCGAATCGCCTTTTTGGATTCGTCACATCCCAGCCTAGGTGTTCACGTACGGCCGTCACATTCGGCAGCGAATGGTAGATGTCGAGTCGCTCTTCAAGATGTGGATCGAGAAAGTCGACGCGGGCCACCATGGCCTGAGGGACTGGCGAACTCTCCGCCAGGTGCTGCCCCCATCGGACTTCCTTGATCGGATCGTCAGAAATGTATTCGTCCAAACGATGCCGTCCACTTGGCACGAGCTGCTATCCTTTAGATAGCCGTCAAGCAAATAACTCCTGGGAAGAGAGGAGTAGTCGCCCACCAGCGCCTCGTAGACTTCATCTTTCTGATTGAGGAAGCCATGATTGTTGGCGTTCCCATCGTATAGATGCACGTGGGCGTCGACAATGGGCAGCCTATAGCCTGAAATCGATGATTCGTTACTCATCACCGTAAGGTCTATCGATTAGGCGATACAACGGCAAGGAAGCGCCTCGAACTTCGTGTTCCCATGCTTCCAGGCGATTCCGAGCGGACGATCGAAGGCCAAGGTTACGAAAATGCACCCTCAGAGTTTCGACCGCGAACCGGCGGGCGTGATCCAGTGTCGGGGTCGATGGAGGGTCGTAGGGGTCGAGTCTAAAAAGAATCAAGAATCTGGAACCGATGGCTGCAGAACTGCGCTCTGGGTGACAGGAACCAAGAAATATGATTTTGCGATATCAGAGTCCTTGAATCTTTTAGACGCGACCTCATTAACCCGACCCTTCATGCTCAGGCACGTCCGTACCCGCTCCTCGTCCAAAAATGGAATCGTAGCTTTCTTCGACCTCGCATTCTCATTTTCATTCAGTGTGGGCCGAGAATGAGGTTGGTTCGAGCCGATCCCAGAGGAGAAGCGCAAATGGTGTACGATCCGACTTCGCTTCCATCACACAAGCTGACGCGCTGGCCTGGAGCTAGGTAGGACAAACTATTCGCTGCCAGCACTACACGGGATTTTCGGCGTTTATCGCAAAAAGAAAATTGACAAAAATAAATAAATCGCCAGACTGTGCGAACGTTAGCACAAAATCACGCGATAACCCCTAATTTAATCTTGTTTCCTTGATTGATAAAGCTTGTGCGAACGTTAGCACAATTGAATCCCCGTTTTATCGTTTTTAGTGCCGAACCTCCAACCGTCCCTCTAACCCCCGTGAAGGTTACCATCACCGATATCGCCACTGTCGTGAACGTTTCGCCGACTACCGTATCGCGTGCGCTCAAAAACGATTCGCGGATCACACCGGAGGTGCGCACAAAAGTCAAAAACGCTGCTCAAAAGCTGGGTTATCGGCCGAACCTGATGGCCCGCGCGCTGGTCAGCAGCCGTACCCATGCGATCGGGTACATCGTCGATAACCTTTCCTGGTCATTCTTTAGTGAACTGGCTGAAGGTATTCAAAAGGCCGCCGAGTCGTTCCACTACTCCTCCTATATCCATAGCAGTCTCAAACACCCTGAGAACGAACGTCAAGGCATTGAAAGCCTCCTGTCCCGTGGAGTCGAAGGTATTTTGATTTCGCCGACCGAAGCGAAAGAGAACCTGGAAATTATCCAGGATCTGCAGGCGCAAAAATTCCCATTGGTTCTCTTGAGCGACATTGAAGAGCTCGAGGTAGACAAAGTTGTCGTCGATAACTACGCCGGCGCTTATCGGGCAATGGAACACTTGCACAGTCTAGGGCACCGAAAAATCATGTATATCGGACCCGCGGAAAACGGGACCATCAAGACTCAGCGACTTCGCGCTTATCATTCGTACATCGAACGGCACCAGCTGGCCGAGAGCAAAGGGCTGCTGTTCTGCGAAGAAAACGATCCGCTGTACGGTTATCGCGTCGTACGGCAGGTCATGAAAACAAAGCAGCGTCCGACTGCGATATTCGCGCACAACGATACGCTTGCGCTCGGTGTTTATCGTGGCCTCTATGAAATGGGGTTCAAGATTCCGGACGATATCTCGGTCGTTGGTTACGACGATCTTCCTTCCTGCGAATTCGTGCATCCGCCACTGGCCAGCGTCGGGACTCCGCTTGCCGAGCTCGCGGCGATCGCGGTCAGCCTCCTGATGGAAAGAATTGAGCAATTCAATTCGGAAGGATTCAAAACTGGAACCGCGGCGGTACGCCAGAAAATAGCTCTGAACCCAAAGTTAGTCGTTCGGCAATCCACCGGCAAACCACCGGCGGCGTGACTAACAACAAAAACGCAACGGCCGGCATGTACCGTATCGTGAATAACCCAATTAAACTAGGTATCATCGGGCTTCATAACCACTATCACATCTACCCAATGGCCGACTATCTGGCCAAAGGGATTCCCGGACTAGAGATGGTCTCCGTTTATGACGAAAGGACGGAACTGGCAGACCGGTTTGCTAAACAGTACTCGGTTCCAGAAGTCCATGACTCTCGGGAATCGCTCCTGAAGCGATCCGATATCGATGCCGTGCTCATCATGAGTGACACGGCCAGTCACCGGCAAGACCTGATCGCTTGCGCGAAACATAAGAAGCACGTGCTGCTGGACAAGCCAATCGCGCTGAATGTGAAAGAGGCGACCGAAATGATTCAGGCTGCAGAAGAAGCCGGGATTATCTTCCAGATGGCTTACTTGATTCGGTATCTGCCGTCTTACCGGAAAGCCAGACAACTGATCCGCGACGGTGTCATCGGCAAACCGCTCACCATGAAGATCGGAATCCGGTGCCCGCTGAAGTTCATTCGCGACAATCCAGATGCTACCGAACCGGGTTGGTACTCGGATCCCAAACGTGGGGGTGGAGGCGGATTCATGGATCACGGCATTCACTATTCCGATACGCTGAGATTCCTGTTGGG
>DASTDG010000100.1:0-14898 GCA_035710475.1 Chthoniobacterales bacterium
GAGAGTGCTGCCGGTTTGGCTGCCGCGCCGCTCACGAAAGCGCGTTTGCAGATCAAGGAAATCCGCGGCGTGCAATTTATCGACGACAGCTACAACGCAAATCCCGATTCAATGAAAGCGGCGCTGCGCACGCTGGTCGAGCTGGATACGGCTGGCAAACGTATCGCGGTGCTCGGTGAAATGCGGGAGCTCGGGGAGGAATCTGAGCGCGCCCATCGCGAAATCGGTGAGACGGCGGCTGATCTCCGCGTCAATCAGTTGATCGCGATCGGCGAAGCCGCCGCCACCATCGTGAACGGAGCGCGCGAGGCTGGCTTGCGAAATGTCGCCACTGCAAAATCGACAACTGAAGCCGCGCAGTTGCTTGCGGACGCTGTGGCGCCGGGCGACCTCGTGCTGGTCAAAGGAAGTCGCGCCGCGCGGACCGAACTGGTGATCGAGGAGTTTGCGAAGCGCCAGCCGACGGAAGGCGTACCGCCATGATGTATTACCTGCATCGCTTCAGCAGTCAGTTCGGCGGATTTAATGTTTTCCTTTACGTCACGTTCCGTGCCGTTGCCGCCGCCGTGACCGCGTTTTTGATTTCAATCTTGTTCGGCAACTTCGTCATTCGCAAACTGACGGCGCTGAAGTTGGGCCAGCCGATTCGGCTCGCAAGAGAAGTGCATCGCCTGGCTGAATTGCATGGCGGCAAACAAGGCACGCCCACGATGGGTGGCGTGCTCATTATCGGTTCGGTTTTCATCTCGAGCGTACTCTGGGCGCGCCTGGGCAATCGCTTCGTCGCGCTGGCGCTCTTCGCGATGCTTTACCTCGGCGCCCTCGGCTTTGTCGACGATTACTTGAAGGTCACCAAGAAAAAATCCGCTGGCGTGAGCGGCCGCTGGAAATTGCTCTTTCAAATCGTTCTCGCGGTCGTCATTACAACTGTTTTCCTGAGCAGCCCCTTGCTCGAAGTGCAGGCGCGTTCGCTCTACGTGCCCTTCGTGAAAGCGCCGGTAGTCGACAATATGGGCTGGTTCACGTTTCTGTTTTTTACGCTCGTCATCGTTGGTGCATCGAACGCCGTGAATTTGACCGACGGACTCGACGGTCTCGCCATTGGCTGCACCGTCACGGTGGCGCTCGCTTACGCCGTCCTTTCCTATGTCGCGGGAAATTTTCGCGTGGCAGAATATTTGCAGGTCCCGTTTTACCCTTTCACTGCCGAGCTGGCCGTCGTTTGTGCGGCGCTCACCGGCGCCGGCTTCGGCTTTCTCTGGTTTAACTGCCATCCGGCGAAAGTCTTCATGGGCGACACCGGTTCGCTCGCGATCGGTGGATTGATTGGAGTCGTCGCGATTTGTTGCAAGCAGGAACTGCTGCTCGTTGTCGTCGGTGGCGTGTTCGTGATCGAAGCGGTCTCAGTGATTCTGCAGGTGATCAGCTTTAAAACGACCGGCCGCCGCATCTTTCTCATGTCGCCACTCCATCATCATTTCGAGCTGGCCGGTTGGAAGGAAAACACGGTGATCGTGCGTTTTTGGATCTTGTCGGGAATATGCGCGCTCCTCGGGCTCGCGACCCTGAAGTTGAGGTAAAAGTTTGCGCTACAAAAATCAACACGTCGCGGTCCTCGGCGCCGGTTTGAGCGGGACAGCTGCGGCGCTTCTACTCAGATCGGAGGGGGCGGAAGTCGCCGTGCTCGACAACGCAGAAGAAAAGAATCTTCTCAAATCCACACTGGAGAATCTGCGCGCCCAAGGGGTGCGCGTGATCTGTGGACCGGCGGCGAATGCCGATCAAACGAAGTACGACTTCGCGGTCCTGAGTCCTGGTATCGACCCGCTTTCGCCGCTCGCGCTCAATTTCAGTTCCCGCAAGATCGACATTACCGGCGAACTCGAGCTCGGCTGGCGCTCGTGCGGACTTCCGGTCATCGCCGTGACCGGCACGAACGGCAAGACCACGACGACAGAGTTGCTCGCGCAAATGCTGAACGCATGCGGCCAGCGCACGATCGCGTGCGGCAATATCGGCAAACCGCTTTCCGAAGTCGCGCGCGAGAAAGAGCCGTTCGATGTGCTCACCGTGGAAGTGAGCTCTTTTCAGCTGGAAACGATCAAAACTTTTCGGCCGTCCATCGCGCTCTGGCTAAATTTCGCTCCCGATCATCTCGATCGCTACCGCTCGGTCGCTGACTATCGCGCGGCCAAGCTGCGCATTTTCGAAAATCAGACCCCGGATGACGTCGCGATCGTAAACGTGCTCGATAATTTGCGGGACTTGCGCGCGCGCATCATCAGCTTCAGCGCCTACAGCGACCGCGCCGATTTCCGCTTGGCCGGCGGCGCAATCGTTTACGAAAACAAACCGGTCCTGCGGTTGTCCCAAACCAAGCTGCGCGGGTCGCACAACATCGAGAACCTGATGGCGACACTTGCCGCGGGTATGGCGCGCGGTCTGTCGTTCGAGCAAATGGCCGAGCCGCTCTCGGCTTACGAGCCCCGGCCGCACCGGTGTGAATTCGTTAGGCAAATTGGGGGCATCGATTACATCAACGACTCAAAGGCGACGAATCTCGATGCAGTCGAGAAGGCATTGCTCGCGCAAAGCAAACCGGTCGTGCTCATCGCCGGAGGAAAAGACAAAGGATTCGATTTTCAGCCGCTCCGCCGCGTTGTGAAAGAAAAGGTAAGATCGACCGTGTTGATCGGCGAGATGGCGGAACGGATCGCGCGTGATTGGAGCGGGGCGGTTACGTCGGAGATAGCCGGCTCACTTGCCGACGCGCTCGAGCGTGCGCGTGCTGTCGCGAAGCCCGGGGACGTCATCCTGTTTTCTCCGGGTACGTCGTCCTTCGACATGTTCAAGAGCTACGCCGATCGCGGCGACCAATTTCGCGCGCTCGTGCAGGCGCTGCCGCAACAGCCATGAAACTCTCCAGAATCCTGAAGAAACTCCGCGCCACGACCATTCGCCGCCCACTGCGAACCTCCACGCAGGCGAATTACGACGACATGTCCGAGCCGAACATGAAGCTCTCGCGCGCCTTGCTCGTCGTTCTGCTTCTGCACGTCCTCGCCGTCTCCGGCATCATCGCGTTCAACGCAATCAAGACGCGGCAGACAGCCGCTGCTGCTTCGACCGCGTCGCCGAGCGCGACGCCAGCGACAAAACCATCGCAAGTCGCGGCCGCGTCAACTTCCGCCACCGCCGGTAAAACTGAGCACGCGAAAAAAGGCGAAAGCGTCAAATTAGCCGCCGATTCGCACAAGGTCTACGTCGTAGCCAAAGGCGATAACCCGGTCACCATCGCGAAAAAGTTCAAGGTCTCCTACGACGATCTCATCGCGCTCAACCATATCGATGACCCGCGCAAGTTGCGCGTCGGCCAGAAGCTTTTGATTCCAACCAGAACGACCAAGGCGAAGAAGACCGCCGACTAGCTGTCGCTCCCACATGCATCGCAAAAGCGCTTACATCCTTTTCGTGGCCGTGCTCGCCATGCTCGTCATTGGCATCGTCATGCTTTTTAGCACAAGTGCCTTCGCCCGCGACAGCCACGGCAACATGTATTTCTTCATTCGGCGCCAGGCGATCTGGCTCGGGATAGGATTAACGCTCTGCGCGGCCGCCGCTCTGATTGACTATCATTTCTGGCAACGGACATGGTGGCTGTGGTTTAGCCTCGCCGCCATCGCGCTTGCGCTCTGCTTTGTGCCGCACGTCGGAATGCGCATCAATGGGTCGCGCCGCTGGATCGCTATCGCCCAGTTGGGGTTGCAACCCTCCGAAATCGCGAAGATCGCGGCGGTGTTTTTTCTGGCGGCGTGGTTTTCGCGTCACGAGAACGCGAGCGGCACGATTGTGTATGGCTTTGTTTTGCCACTGACAATCACTGGCTTGCTTCTCGCGTTGATTCTGTTTGAAGTCGACCTCGGCACGACTATCCTGCTCGGCGCCGCGACGCTCGTCGTCATGTTCGTCGCCGGAGTAAACCCGATCCTGCTCGGGTCGGTCTCTCTCGCCGGGCTCGGCGCAATTCTTTTGCTCGCGACGCACATCTCCGAACGAATGTCACGGCTTTCTGCGTTTCTGGATCCGCAGCGGTTCAAACAAGATGCGGGCTTGCAGCAAATGCAGGCGTTAATCGCGTGGGGTAGCGGCGGCGTGGAAGGACTCGGCCTCGGCAACGGCCGCCAGAAGATGCTGTACCTGCCCTACGCACACACCGACTTCATCTTCCCGATTATCGGCGAGGAGCTCGGGCTCCGCGTGAGCCTTGCCGTTATCTTCCTTTTCGTTCTGATCATCATTTGCGGCATGATGATCGCGCTGCACGCCAAGGACCGCTTCGGTCTGCTCCTCGGCTGCGGCATCGTTTCGCTCCTGATCTTGCAGGCGGCGGTCAACATCGGCGTTACGACATCGCTTTTGCCGAACAAAGGCTTGCCGCTGCCATTCATTAGTTACGGCGGCTCGAATCTGGTCGCCTGCCTGTTCGGCGTAGGTTTGCTTTTGAACATTTACCGGCAAGGTGTGCTCGAGCCGAAGCAGAAAGGTACCGCGCTACAGGCGCGAACGACGCCGCGCATATAACCAAGATCGACAATCGACTTTCATGAACGCAGTCATCGAAGGTGGATCGAGCTGTCCGAGCACGATGCTACGAAGCTGCGGCGAAGCCGCGTTATTTAACATCGCCTGCGGAGCGGCCGTTCCACCTTCGCGTCAGTTCATATGAATGCAGTCATCGCATGTGGTGGAACGGGAGGACATCTCTTCCCAGGCATTGCGGTTGCCGAGGTGCTGGATCAGCGCGGACATGAAGTGATGCTGTTCGTCTCGGAAAAGGAGATCGACAGCCTCGCGCTGTCGACGCGGTCGCAGTTTCGATTCGAAAAACTGCCGGTTGTCGGGCTGCCATCGCTTTATTCGCCCGCGATCTTTGGATTCATCCGCCGCTTCAGTGAAAGCCTGTCACGCTGTCGAGCGATCTACGAAAAGTTTCAACCGCAGGCCGTGCTCGGGATGGGCGGCTTCACTTCCACGGCGCCAATTCTGGCTGGCCGCCTACGCGGCGCCTCCACTTTCATCCACGAATCAAATGCTGTCCCCGGCAAGGCCAATCGCATGACCGCGCGGTGGGCGCGCGCCGTCCTGCTCGGCTTCAAAGAATGCGCTCCATTCTTTCCGAAAGCGCGCACCGAAGTCACCGGCACACCCATCCGCACTGAATTGCGACGCTTGGATCGACGTGTTGCCCGGCAAAAGCTCGGGCTGCGCGACGACCTGCCGACTTTGCTCGTAATGGGCGGGAGCCAGGGCGCGAGCGGGATAAATCAGGCGCTGATCAAATCGCTCGCTTCGCTGCGCGAGATGGCGCTACAAGTCATTCATCTCTCCGGCGCACGCGACGAACGTCTTGTCGCCGACAATTACCGGCGCGAAAATATTCCCGCTTTTGTCGCGGCGTTTCACCAAGGGATGGAGGAAGTTTACAGTGCCGCCGATCTTGCCGTCGCGCGCGCCGGCGCGGCGAGTCTGGCCGAGCTGGCGTGTTTTGCGCTCCCCGGCATTCTCATTCCGTTTCCCTACGCGACTGACGATCATCAGACCCGCAACGCCGAGATCTTCGCCCGGGCCGGCGCCGCGATCCTGCTCAAGGAGTCGGAGATTCAAGGTGACAGTCTCGCGCGCAAAATTAAGGAACTAATCGCCGATGCGACGAAGTTGCGGCGGATGTCCGAGATTTGTTCGCGGCTTGCGCCGAAAGATGCGGCTGAGCGCGTCGTGGCCACGATTGAAAAATATACCAATGACGGCCGCAATTGATCTTGATCTCGCAACGTGCCTCACGCGCGAGCGGCATCGCGTGCATCTCGTCGGTGTTGCGGGCAGCGGAATGAGCGGACTGGCCGGACTGTTGCTGCAACTGGGTCATGAAGTCCGCGGGTCCGATAAAGTGACGACGCTGGAGACGGAGCGCTTGCAGCGGCTCGGCTTGCAATTTCACGAGAAACAGCACGCCGACGAAGCGCACGACGCTCAGCTCATGATTTTTTCCTCTGCCATCAAGTTCGACAACGCGATTCTGGCTAATGCGCGCGCCGCGGGAATACCAATCGTCCGCCGGGCTGAAGCACTTGCCGCCATCATGTCATGCAAACGCGGGATTCTCATCGTCGGTATGCATGGGAAAACGACGACCTCGGCGATGGCCGCGCACGTCTTGCGCGAAGGCGGTTTACATCCGTCGCATTACGTCGGCGCGGAAATCCCAATCCTGGGCACGAATGCGCATTGGGACGCGCGCGGCGAGTACTTCGTGGCCGAGGGCGATGAAAGCGACGGGACACTAAAGTATTTCCGGCCGGAGCACACGCTCGTACTTAATATAGAGGCCGAGCACCTCGACTTTTACCCCGACCTTGGCGCAATCGAGAAAGCGTTCGTCGAACTGATCGGCCAGACCAGCGGCAAAATCTTCTACAGCGCCGACGACCCGATTGCGACCCGAATCTGTCGATCTTGCACCGGAGCGATTGGCTTCGGGTTGTCTCTGGATGCCGAGTACCGCGCGGCAAACATCAGGCTGCAGGATTTTGTCTCCACGTTCTACATTTACCGTCGAAGCGAGCGCTTGGGGGAAGCCGTGCTAAATGTTCCGGGCGAGCACAATGTGCACAACGCGCTCGGGGTGATTGCGCTCGCAAGCGAACTCGATGTGCCATTCGCGAAAATCGCGAGCGCGCTCCGCAAGTTTCAGCACGCGCGCCGCCGTTTCGAAATCAAATACGCCAGCGACCGGTTCCTGCTCGTCGACGATTACGGCCATCATCCAACCGAAATTCGCGCCACGTTAAAAACGGCACGCGCAATCCGACGCAAACGAGTGCTGACGATGTTCCAGCCGCACCGTTACTCGCGGACGAAAGCGCTCGCCAAAGAATTTGGCTGCGCGTTCGATGATGCTGATCGCATCGTCGTAACGGACGTTTACCCCGCGAGCGAAGCGCCAATGGCGGGAATCAGCGGTCAAACCATAGTGGATGAAATCGTGGCGCACGGGCATCGCGGCGTGACTTACCAGCCGCGGCTCGACTCGGTCCATCGCGACATCGGGAACATGCTCGATTCTGGCGACCTCGTGCTGAGTCTCGGCGCGGGCGACATTCACGAGCAATTGTCGATCTTAGCCGCCGACCTGGTGGTCGCGGAGAAAGTCAAAGAGATAGTCGGCGACGAAGGTGACGTGCGGCTTTACGAGCCGCTGTCACGACACACGACCTTGCGCGTCGGCGGGCCGGCGCAATTCTGGGTCGAACCACGCACCGAAATAGCTTTCGCCGAGCTAATCCGGTTCGCTCGGAGGGAAAATCTTCCGCTGTTCGTCATCGGTCGCGGGTCGAACCTGCTCGTGCGCGACGGCGGAATTCGCGGCCTGGTCGTTCATCCCAGTGGCGGCGAATTCGACAAGATCGACATCAATGGGCAGGAGATCACGGCTGGCGTCGGTGTGAAAATGAAAGAAGTCGCTTACGCGGCACGGTCTGCGGGACTTGGGGGACTCGAATGGATGGAAGGCATTCCGGGCGCGGTCGGCGGCGGACTGCGTATGAATGCTGGCGCGATGGGCGCGCAATTGTGCGAGAACCTGGTGCGCCTCCGCTATCTCGATGCCGAGGGAAATCGGCACGTGCAAGATCGACATGAGCTCGATCTGCGCTACCGCGATTTTCCGTTGCTGCACAACAATTACGCGATCTCGGCGACATTCCGCGGCGTTCCGGCCCCGCGCGAGCAGATCGAGGCGCGTCTGCAGGAATCCCAAGAGAAACGACGCACGACTCAGCCAATCGCGAAAAGCGCCGGTTGCATTTTCAAAAACCCGGACAGCAGTCCCGCGGGAAAATTGGTGGAGGAACTCGGCTTGAAGAACTCACGTATTGGCAATGCGCGCGTGTCGGAGGTGCACGGGAATTTCATCGTCAACGACGGCGGCGCGACGGCGGCGGAGATGCTGGAATTGATCGACCGAATCAAAACGGCCGCGCTAACGAAAGGCGGCATTCAGTTGGAAACAGAAGTGCAAATCGTCGGAGAAATGGCTTGATGGAAGTGCCGAAAAAATTTGCGGTATTGATGGGCGGCCCCGGATCTGAGCGCGACGTGTCGCTTGCGACCGGACGCGGTGTGGCCAAGGCGTTGCGTTCGTTAGGCGTGGAAGTCCTCGAACTCGACGTGCGCGACGGAAACTTCACCCTGCCGTCAGATGTCGATCTTGCCTTTCTTACCATCCACGGAACTTTTGGCGAAGACGGTCAATTGCAGCGGATTCTGGAAGAGCGCGGCGTCGCCTACACAGGCGACGGCGTAGAACCAACTGCAACTGCGATCGACAAGATCCGGTCAAAGCGAAAGTTTGACGAGCACGGCGTTGCAACCCCGCGATGGGAAGTGATTCAACCAAACCAGCGGCCATCCATTTCGCTACCCATCGTGGTAAAACCGCCGCGGGAAGGCTCTACCGTCGGGGTGATCATCGTTAAGAACGAACGCGAGCTAGAATCGGCCGTCCGCGAGGCGGCAAATTACGACCGAGAATTGCTGGTCGAAAAATTTGTGCCCGGTCGAGAATTGACGATTGGTATCCTCGGTGATCAAGCCCTGCCGATCCTTGAAATAATTCCAAAGGGCGGGTTTTACGATTTCAAAAACAAGTACCCGTTTCTGAATCCGCAGGCCGGCGGAGGCGCCGAGCATGTTTGTCCCGCGAAGATCGACAAAGACAAAACGCGCCAGATTCAGGAGCTGGCGTTGCGCGCATTCCGTGCACTGGGGCTTCAAGTTTATGGACGGATTGATGTGATTTTGTCAGACCGCGGCGAACCGTTCGTTCTCGAGGTCAACACGATCCCCGGAATGACTGAGGCCAGCTTGTTGCCGGAAGCAGCCGCGGCTGCGGGGATCAGCTATATCGATCTTTGCCTGCGCATCATCGAGCTTTCCAGGGCAAGAATGGAGAAGAAGGCGCGATGAGGAACGGGCGCGCCCGGCCGCGCAATCGACGAGTCTCGAACTCGCGTCAACGCCGGCGGCAACATTTGCTCGACGTGAAGGTACGCTCGCGCACGGCGACGCAGCACCGCACGCGGCGGGTGGTCGTGCTTGTTTCGAAGATCACGCTCGCCCTTGGGCTGTGCGTCGGGATTTATTTCGGCGTCCGCGAAGGCGCGCGGCGGCTTTTTTTCGAGAACGCCGATTACCAGCTGAGGGCGATTGAGGTGCAGACGGACGGCACGTTGGCGCGCGACCAGATCCTGCAGATCGCCGGGCTACGCGAGGGCGAAAATATTTTCTCGATAAATTTGGCGAAGGTGCATGACGACTTGCAACAGCTCCCGCAGGTCGACGATGTGCAGGTCGTGCGCAAGCTGCCGGCCGAGATTGATATCAAGGTCACCGAACGTAAACCGGTCGCATGGATCACCGAGGAAAAGGAACTCTCCGACCCGTTCAATGCTGACAGCGCCTTTCTTGTTGATGGGCGCGGCGTTTTGATGAAGCAAAAGAAACTCTTGCCGGAGTATCTCGGCCTGCCTCTCATCGTGGGCTGCATCGGCGAATCGTTTGAGGCTGGCAACGTGGTCGAGTCACCTGAAGCCAAGGCCGCCCTCGAACTGCTGCGGCTGAGCACGCGCAGTTTCATGCAAACGCGCTTTCAGGTGCGCGAGATCGACATTTCAAAGGGCTACTGCCTTGTCGTGACAGATAAGAACCACACCCGCGTCACGTTCGCTTTCGACAAACTCGAGGAGCAGTTGCAGCGACTGGAGCAGTTTCTGGTTTACTCCGATGACACGAAACGCGAGCTCGCGACGGTGAACCTGCTTGTGCAGCGAAACATTCCAGTCACATTCGCGAAACCGGCGGCCGAAGTGATCAACGATACGATTTACCCAGAAGCGACACCGCGCATTTTGAAAGCGATACCGGTCCGCCCCGCTCGCGCCGGTGAGTCCGTCCCGGCACGGTCAAAATCGACATCCACACCGTCGGTGCGGCGCGCAATTCCGGTTGCGCAGGAAAAGAAGAATTAAATATGGCAAGCGGCGATTTAATGGTCGGACTCGAGATTGGCACGTCGAAGGTTTGTGTCGTGGTTGGCGAAGGTCGTCCTGACGGCACGCTCAAGATTCTGGGCGTTGGCCAGGCGCCGTCCCGCGGAATCCGCAAAGGCGAGATTGTCGATTTTGAAACGGCGATGAAATGCGTGCACGAAGCGGTGGTCGATGCCGAACAGAAGAGCGATGTGATGATTCGCAGCGTCTACGTCGCTGTGGCCGGTGCGCACATTCAAAGTTTCAACAACCGCGGGTGCGTCGTTCTGCCGGAGGACCGCGATGAGATGGATGAGCAGGATATCGAAGATGTGAAAGTGAACGCGCGCGAAGTCAGCATACCTGCGCAAAACGCCTTTCTCCATTCGATCATTCAGCATTACCACGTCGATGGTCAGGATGGCGTGCTCAACCCGGTCGGCATGCTCGGCGAAAAACTCGAGGCCGATTTTCACATCATCCACGGCGTGCGCACGCGGATTCAAAACACGATCCGCTGCGTAAAGGAGTTACCGCTCGAAGTCGAAGACGTGGTGTTCAGCGCGCTCGCTTCCACGCAGGTCGTGCTCACGCAGCACCAGAAAGATCTCGGCGCGCTCGTCATGGACATCGGTGGCGGCACGACCGATTACATTTTATATGTCGACAGCGCGGTGAAACAGAGCGGCGTCCTTGCGGTCGGCGGCGATCATATCACCAATGACATCTCCATGGGACTGCGCATCCCGATGGCCCGCGCCGAGAAATTAAAAATCGACGAGGGAAGCGTCACGCTCGGCAATTGTCTGCCCGGCGAGACGATCCTGTTGAAGGACGAGTCCGGTTTCGCGGGCAAGGAGATCGAGCGCGAGACCTTGAACACAATCATTCACCTGCGCCTGCGCGAGACCTTCGAGCTGCTCAAACGCCTGCTCGAGGAGGAGCCGTACATCAATTACGTTGGCGCCGGCATTTTCATTACCGGCGGCTGCAGTTTGCTCGATGGAATCGAGCATCTCGCATCGGAAGTTTTCGAGATGCCGGCGCATGTCGCGCACGCGCAGACCATTTCCGGGCTTACGTCGGCGTTCGAAAACCCGCAGTTTTCCACCGCGATCGGTTTGCTTCGGTACGCGCAAGCCGTGCAAGCCGATCGGCCGCGACGCGGCATTCGGCATGTGATCGGGAAACTTTTCAGCAGAATGTGATGAATCACCAAATGCCTCCGCAATTGTCATGTCGAGCGGAGTCAAAACATCTCTTACAGTTGATGAGAGATCCCTCGACTTCCCTCGGGATGACAGATCACTGCATGTGAAGGAAAGATCGACATGATCCAACTCAGCAAGAACTACAGTTTGCCAGAACGGGAAGAGGAAGTTATCCCGATCAAAATCATCGGCGTCGGCGGCGCCGGGTCGAACGCCCTCGACCGGATCGTGCTTGATGGCATGGACAAAGCCGACCTGATCGCCATCAACACCGATGTGCAATCGCTCGCCAGCTCGGTCGCCGCTAACAAGGTGCAGCTTGGTCGCAGCGTCACTCGTGGGCTCGGCGCGGGCGGCGATCCCGACGTCGGCTATCAAGCCGCGATCGAATCGGCCGACGAAATCCGGCAGGCGTTAACGGACGCGCGGATGATCTTCATCTGCGCCGGCCTTGGCGGCGGCACGGGTTCCGGCGCGGCGCCCGTCGTAGCGCAGCTCGCGCGCGAAGCCGGCTCACTCGTCGTCGCTTTGGCGACGTTGCCGTTTTCATTCGAAGGCAAGCGGCGCGGCGCGCAAGCACAGGCTGCGCTGCGTCAACTCCGCGAAATTACACACGCAGTCATCTGTTTCGAGAACGACCGGATGGGGGACATGGTCGCGCCGAAAGCGGGGATTCATCAAGCGTTTGCCACCGCGGATATCACCATCAGCCAAAGTGTCCGGTCGATTCTGAACCTGCTTCAACGGCCAGGCCTCATTCGCATCGGTTTCGACGATCTGCTTAGCGCGTTGCGCAGCGAAAACGGGCGGTGTCTTTTCGGTTACGGCGAATCTGATTCGGACAACCGCGCACACGATGCGCTGCGGCAGGCGCTGAAAAACCCGCTCATGGATAAAGGAAAAATGCTGGCCGACGCGGCGCATGTGCTGGTGCAAGTCGCAGGCGGTCCGGCCATGACTTTGTCGGAAGTCGAAATCCTGATGCAGGAATTCGGTCGCTACGTGAGCGAGCGCACCCAGATTATTTTCGGAACGGCAGTTGACAGCCGCATGGGCAACCGTTTGAGCGTGACGATCATTAGTTCGCTCGCGGGAGAAGGGGAAAACCTGTCGCAACAAAACGCACCGGCTGTGGCAGCAGCCGTTGTGCCGGCTCCGCCCGCTTGGGAAGCACCGTCGGCCGAAACGGTCGACATCGTTCCAGAAGCGCCGGTCGCCGAGCCATCGGAAGTCATGGAAAATCTCATCCCGTTTGAGGACACACCTCCAGCGGCCGTTGCTGAGCCAGAGATCAAATCCGCTGCCTCAGCACCACGGCTGATCGTGCCAAAACAAAAACCGGCGACACTCCCAAGTGAGCCGAAAGCCGGAAAACAAAAACACGCGCAGGCGAAACAGGAAGTATTGCAGTTCGAACCGGTGACGCGGGGGCGCTTCGAAAGAAGCGAGCCGACCATTGTGGAAGGGCAGGACTTAGATGTGCCGACCTTCCTACGTAAGAACGTCCGCGTGAAATAACATCGCGCGGCTTGTGCCACGCTGTCATCCCGAACGAATGTGAGGGACCTCCCACAAACATCCTGATCACACGAATTCTTCGGAGTGTGATCCATCAGCCAATGTGGGATCCCTCAGCGTCTGCGCGCTTCGGGATGACCACGTTGTGTGGCGCGTTATTTCTTCATTAACTCGATCACGGCGCTTGTCATGCCGATAATACCGGTGCGAATCGTCGGCTCTGGCACGGGCGCGAACTTGCTCGAATGCAAACTGGGCAGCGGCGTTCCGGTTCTGTTCGATTCGGCGACTTTGGCCGGATCGACTGCGCCAACGACGAACATGAACGCCGGAAGCGAATTGTCCGGCAGGCTGAATTCGCAAAAATCTTCGCCCCCCATGGTCGGATCTTTGTGGACGACATTGTTTTCGCCGATGGCGGCTTTGAGCGCGGGCGTGACGCGTTTCACGAGGTCAGGATTGTTGTAGGTTGCCCGCGTGAACTCGTCCTGCCGGACGTGCACCTCAGGCAATTTGTCCTGTGGCAAGCCCGCCGTGGTTCCGCATTGCTTGGCGATGCGTTCGATTGCCGCGAGCACTTTCTCGCGCACCTCCTTTTTGTATGTGCGCACGGTCAACTGCATTTTCACTTCGTCGGGAATGATGTTGTGCTTGGTACCGCCGTGAATTGATCCGACGGTGATAACCACCGGGTCGAGCGGGTTGTTTTCGCGCGAGGCGATCGTTTGCCACGCATTGATGATCTCGGCCGAAAGAACAATTGGGTCTTTGGTCTTGTGCGGATACGCGCCGTGTCCGCCGATGCCATGCACCGTCACGTCCACTGAATCGACATTGGCGAGCGCATAACCTTCGGTTACGCCGATCTTCCCCGTCTCGAGCTCGGCATTGTCATGCAGGGCGAGCGCATAATCCGGTTTTGGCCAGCGCGTGTAAAGCCCGTCCTTCAGCATCGCCTTCGCGCCGCCGACTGTCTCCTCCGCCGGTTGGCCGATAAACACGATCGTGCCGTGCCATTTGTCCTTCAATTTGCCGAGCGCGCGCGCCGTCCCAATGAGCGTGGACATGTGAATGTCGTGCCCGCAGGCGTGCATCACCGGCACGTCTTTGCCTTCATCGTTTTTCGTTGTGACGGTACTGGCATAGGGCAGCCCGGTTTCTTCGTGTACCGGCAACGCGTCGAGGTCGCTGCGCACCAGCACGGTCGGCCCGGTGCCATTCTTCATTACTCCGACGACGCCGTAGCATGGTTTGTCGGGCTGGTCGTATTTACCCACGCGTTCCGTCACTTCGCAGCCGGCAGCTTTCAATTCTTTCGCGACGATCGCGGCGGAACGTTCCTCGTGCGTGGACAATTCGGGATGGATGTGCAGGTCCTTATAAATCATGAGCAGTGATGGCAGCTCCGCGTCGGCGCGCGACTGCGGCGTTTGCTGCGCGAAAAGCGAGGCGGCAGACAAGATCGACCCGACTACGCCGACGGCTACGGCGCGGCAGGCAATCGACCAGATCGACAATGAAGAGAGTTTCATTCCGCAGTTATAACAGGCCGACGTTGTAGGGCAACCGCTGCGGTTGCCGACTTAAAAACGGCAGGCGACGCGCCTACCCTACAATTTGTCATTCCGAGCGAAGTCGAGGAATCTCTCACTGTGCAATTCGAGAAAAACACCTTGCTCTTCGGCACGGATCCGACGCCGCGAATCGTCGCAGTCGAGCTCGGCGAGAGCGGCACAGTCAAGGTTTATTGGCGTGAAAAGGACGGCTCCATAAGGGTGGACGTTGAGCCGTTTCATCCATTCGTCTGGGCCGACAGCGATGTTGTCGATCTTGGATTGGAAAACGCAGAGAAGCTTGCGGGTGATCTCAAATACAACTGGCTAGTCACGGTCGATAGCTGGAAGGAACTGATCGCGCTGCGCAACGCTTTGAAAAATTCCGGACGCGATTTCTTCGCTTTCACCGATCCGGTACAGCACTACCTCACTGCGACTGGGCGGACGTTGTTCAAGGATCTGCTGTTTGAAGAGCTCAAACGCATGCAGCTCGAAGTGCTGCGTTTCAGCGAAGGCGAGGCCGATCAC